>CAIZXK010000716.1 GCA_903936865.1 uncultured Bacteroidales bacterium
CCGATACAACAATTTGTAAAGGAACTACTGCAACCTTATCAGTATCTGCCTCGGGAGGTACTCCTTATCTTACTTATCAATGGCAGTATAACACTATCGGATGTGGAGGGAGCTGGACAGATATTTCCGGAGCAACCAATAGTAATTATACAACAGCAGAATTAACACAAACTACCTTTTATCATGTAGTAATTTCAGCTTCAGGTAGTGATTGTAATACCGTTACTTCTAATTGTGAAACCGTATATGTGCCTCGCATTACTAATCAGCCAACTGCTTCTCAGGATACAATATGCATAAATGGAAATACTCAGTTTACAGTGAGTACAGAAGTTGGTAGCCCTGCTATCGGCTATACTTATCAATGGCAATATGACAGTGACCCATCGGGAGATACTGTATGGGCAAATGTTGTAAATGGTACTCCAACCGGGGCTAAATATTACTATTCAACTACTAATACAATGACTGTTGATAGCATTACTCCGACAGGTAAGTATAATTACCGGGTATTGATTCAGGTAACTTCACCCTCTTGTAACCAGCTGGTATCAGACACAGTATCAGTTACTGTTAAAACAGATCCAAATATTTTATCTCAACCATTAGGGGATACTATATGTAATGGAACAACCGCTTCTTTAAGTGTTTCAGCTAATGGAGGAACACCAGTTTTATACTATCAGTGGCAGATTTCAACAATTGGCAGTCCTTATACATGGACGAATATAGGACCTAATACTCCTTCTTCTAATTCACTGACAACAGCAGCGCTCACTTCAAATACTTGGTACCGTGTTGAAATCACATCTCCCGGGAGTAACTGTAATACAATCTATTCAGATTCAGCAAAAATAACTGTAAACAATCTGAATCCTGGTACTATCGCGCAACCGGATACTGTTTGTTCTGGTGGTACACCTGCAGCCCTTATCAGTTTTGTGGATGCAACCCCTGCAGAAATCGGTGCAGTTATTACCTATAAATGGCAGAGCAGAACCGCTTCAACAGCTTTTGCAGACATTGCTCCTCCTGCAACTGCCTCTACCTATGCTCCAGGAGCTTTAACAGAAGATACCTGGTACCGAAGAATTGCCTATTCAACCATTGGTATATCGGTTTGTCAGGCTTATTCTAATACTGTAAAAATAGTGGTAAATAATCTGAATCCGGGTGTTATAGCTGCAACACAGACTATTTGCAGTACAGTCGATGATGTAGCTGCATTTACTGTGGCTACTCCTGCTACAACAGATGGAAGTCTGAGCTATCAATGGCAAATCAGTTCTGACAGCATCAATTTTACAGACATTGCTTCTGCAACCTCTGCTACCTATGATGAAGAGGCTTTAACAGCTGACAAATGGTACCAGAGGATTACCAAATCAACACTCGGTACTCATGTGTGTTACAACACTTCTAATATCATCGCTGTATATGTAAACAATCTTGATCCTGGAAGTATTTCCGGAGGAGATACATTATGCAGGGATGGTGACCCTGAGCTGATTTCTTCAGCAGTAGCTTATAGCGGAGATGGTGATTTAAGTTACCAATGGTATTATAGTGACAATGGGTCAGGTACTCCACCTTCAGGATGGACTCTTATTAACACTTCAGGTACAAGTTCAACTTATGATCCTCCTTCAGGCTTAGTAAATGACAGATGGTACAGTCGTCTGACTACGTCAACATTAAATGGAAAATCCTGTACTGCTGCAACCAACCTGATTAGAGTAACAGTAAATAATGTAACTTCAGGTAGTGTTCAAACAGCTCAAACTATTTGTGATGGGATCACTCCTGCCTTATTAACAACGGCCACAGCCGCAACGAACGATGGAATTCTCACCTATCAATGGCAAATAAGTGCCGACTCTGTTAATTTTACAGATATTGCAGTTAATGGAACCAATGAAACCTATCAACCGTTATCATTAACTCAGGATACCTGGTTCAAAAGAAAGGCAATATCAACTATGAATGATAAGGTATGCGATTCAATATCAAGTGCTATCAAGATAACTGTAAATAATTTTCTTTCAGAAAATACCATTACAGCCAATCAAACCATTTGCTATAATACTGTAGCAGCTCAATTAACCGGAAGTTCAGTATCAGTTGATGGAAGTGTATCTTATCTGTGGCAGTCAAGTCTTGACTCATTGAGTTGGGGGACTGCAACGGGTACAAGTAATGCACAGAACTATACAACAGCAGCATTAACCGCAGATATATGGTTCAAAAGAAAAGCTACTTCAACACTAAATTCAGTTTTATGTGATTCAATTTCTTTACCAGTTCGTATTACCGTAAATAATTTTACAACAGCCGGTGTCATTGCAGCTCCTGATACTATTTGTGAAGGAAGTGCACCTTTAGGTTTAACAAGTACAAGTCTTGCCACAGCCGATGGAAGCATCACTTACCGTTGGCAATCAAGCACCAATGGCACAAGTTTTAGTAATTTAACATCAGCAGATACATTAGCTACCTATCAACCATTGGAATTAAATGTTGATACCTGGTATCGAAGGGTAGCCATTTCTAATTTAGATGGTGTAGCTTGTGAATTATATTCGGACACAGTAAAAATAGCAGTTAATAATCTGACACCTGGAGTAATAGCGGGAAATCAGACGATTTGCAGCGGAGATAATGTTGTCGCATTTACTGTTCCAACAGCCGCCACAGCCGATGGAACGTTGAGTTATCAATGGCAATCAAGTACAGATAGTATCACATTTACGAATATTGGAGGAGCAACCTCTTCTGTTTATGATGCAGATACATTAATGGCCGACAGATGGTACCAACGCATCACCACTTCTACCTTTGGAACAAAACTATGTTTTAAAATAACGAATATAGTAAAGGTAACAGTCAATAATCTTAATCCTGGTTCTGTATCCGGTGGCGATACAATCTGCAGATTAGGAGATCCTGCACTTATTTCTTCTGTAGCAACATATAGTGGAGATGGAAGTTTAAGTTATCAATGGTATTATCGAAGCGCAGCTACCGGATTTCCTCCATCAGGTTGGACCTCAATTTCATCAAGTAATTCAGCAACTTATAATCCACCTTCAGGATTAACAAATGACAGATGGTATAGTCGACTGACTACGTCTACATTAAATGGAAAATCCTGTCAAGCTGCAACTAATTTGATAAGAGTAACAGTAAATAATGTAAATGCCGGAGCAGTTCAGTCAGCCCAGACGATTTGTGACAGGATTACACCTGCTTTATTAATGACAGCTACAACAGCTACAAGTGATGGTAATCTGACTTATCAATGGCAAATAAGTACTGACTCTATTAATTTTACTGATATTGCTATTAACGGAACCAGTGCAAGCTATCAACCCTTTTCATTAACACAGGATACCTGGTTCAGAAGAAGAGTTTTCTCAACCATGAATGCTATTGTATGCGATTCAATTTCTGCAAAGATTAAAGTTACAGTAAATAATTTTATTACAGCCAATACAATATCAGCCAATCAAACCATTTGCTACAATACAGTAGCAGCTCAATTAACCGGAAGTTCAGTTACATCTGATGGAAGTATAACTTATCTGTGGCAATCAAGCATAGACTCATTGAGTTGGGGAACTGCTACAGGTACAAATAATGCACAGAATTACATAACAGCAGCTTTAACCGCAGATACATGGTTCAGAAGAAAAGCTACTTCAACATTAAATTCAGTTTTATGTGATTCAATTTCTTTACCAGTTCGTATAACAGTAAATAATTTTACAACAGCCGGTGTCATTGCATCACCTGATACAATTTGTGAAGGAAGTACACCTTTAGGTTTAACAAGTACAAGCCTTGCCACAGCAGATGGAAGTATCACTTACCTTTGGCAGTCAAGTACTAATGGCACAAGTTTTAGTAATTTAACATCAGCAGATACCTTAACAACCTATAGTCCTGGAGCATTAAATATAGATACCTGGTACCGCAGGGTAGCCATTTCTACTTTAGATGGTGTTGCTTGTGAGTTATATTCAGATACTATAAGAATAGTTGTTAATAATCTAACAGCAGGTAGTATTTCTTCTACACAAACAATATGTATTAATACCACTGCTTCCTTAAACGGTACAATTCCAACTCTCGACGGGAATGTTTCCTATCAATGGGAATCGAGCCTTGATTCAATCTCATGGGGTAATGCAGCAGGATCAAGTACAGACCAGAATTATATTACTGCATCATTAACTGCAGATACCTGGTTCAGACGAATTGATAAATCAACATTAGGAACTGAACAGTGTGATGATACAACAAATAGTATAAAAGTCACTGTAAATAATATTACCAGCCCGGGAAGCATAGGAACTGCTCAGACGGTTTGTGAAAACGGTACACCGGCATTGTTTACATCTATAGCTGATGCCATCGGAGACGGAAGCTTTACCTATCAATGGCAACATAGTACAGATAGTATAAACTTTACAAATATACCGCTTGCAACTTCAGCTACTTACCAGGCTCCTGCTCTTACAGTTGATACCTGGTACAGACGTACTGCCACATCTACTTTAAATAGTTGGTTGTGTTCGGATACTACCGTTAAAATAAAAGTAACCGTCAATAATCTTATTTCAGGAATTATTGCTTCATCTCAAACTTTATGTGAAGATAGTGTTGCATTATTAACTGGAAGTATCCCAACTGCTGATGGAACGATTACCTATTTATGGGAATCAAGTCTTGACTCTATAAGTTGGGGTAGTGCTTCAGGAACAAACACAAATCAGAACTACACCACCGCACCATTAACAGCAGACACCTGGTTCAGACGCATAGCTACATCTACGCTTTCAGTATCAGGAAATCCAGATCTTGCATGTTCTAAAACATCATTGCATATCAAGGTAACCGTTAATAACTTTTTTACAGTCAATACCATAAGTGCTGCACAAACAATATGTAATCAGGGGGTTACCAATCTAACTGGAAATTTGGTAGGTGCTGACGGAACTGTTAGCTATCAATGGCAAAGCAGTAACTCTCTGACAGGACCTTATACAGATGTCAGCAACAACGGTGCATCACAAAATTACACAACTCTGGCTTTATCCGCTGATACATGGTACAGAAGAATTGCAACTTCTACTTTGAATACTGTTGGATGCTCTCATCCTTCAATCAGTGATACAATCAAGGTAACTGTTGTTACAGATCCTACTATAGATACCGATCCTTCATCAATAACCATTTGCAGTGGAGGTAATACTACATTATCAGTAGCTGCTTCAGGAGGAACACCTGCACTTGTTTATCAATGGGAGTCATCCGCTAATGGAACTTTAGGATGGTCAACAGTAGGTACAAACAGTTCATCTTACCTTACAGCAAATTTAACACAAACGACTTATTATCGTCTAAATGTTTCAGCAAGTGGTATTGGATGTACTCCTTCAGATACATCAGTAGTAGTTGCCGTTCATATACCACATATAACAATTCAACCTTTAGAAGCTATTATTTGTAAAGGAGGAAAAGACACGTTAACAGTCGCAGTAAGTTCTGATGGAGGTACTGCTACTTATGCGTATCAATGGCAGGTTTCTGCTCTTGATTGTTCAGAAGATGGTTTTGTGAATATTTCAACAAACTCGACATCAGCTACATATATTACACCAGTGCTAAACGTTGATCGTTATTACAGATGCATCATTACTACATCGAATCCAAGTTGTACAATGATTTCAGATTGTGCTCCGGTATATGTTGTGCCGGATCCAATAATTTCTGTTCAACCCACAGGTGGTACAATTTGCGCCGGAAATACACAAACGATGACTGTAATTCCCGGTTATGGAACAGGAACCTATACTTATCAATGGAAGAGTTCAGCAACATTAGGTGGAACTTATACAAATGTGAGCGGTGGTTCAGGTGCTAACACAGACACCTATACTACTGCATCATTGAGTACTACTACCTATTACAAGGTAGTTGTATCTGCTACTGGTGCTGGTTGTGGAGAAGTAACATCTTTGCCTGCAACTGTCACAGTTATTCAACCTTCTATTGCCAATGCAGGAGCTAATGCTCAGATTTGCAGCAATAGCACTTATCAATTAACAGGAACTGCCTCGAATTATACCAGTATTCAATGGACTACTTCAGGAACAGGAATATTTAATAATCCAACTACTTTATCACCGATTTATACACCTAGTACAGCTGATATTACAGCAGGTACAGTGAATCTTAGCCTGAATGCAAGCAGTGCTTCTCCATGTTCTGTAGCTGCTGATACCATGTTACTTACTATTTATTCTTTTCCAACAACTGCCAATGCAGGTTCTTTACAAACAATTTGTGCGAGTTCATCTCCTGTATCTGTTACAATGGATGGAAATACACCTGTTTCAGGGACTGGAATATGGACTTTCGTTACTAAGACAACTGGTGCACTTACTCCTCAAATTTCTGATACAACTTCCCCAACAACTGCAATAACAAATCTTGGATTTGGGTCTGTGTTGGGAGATGTTAGCTATACTTTCCGCTGGACCGTATCTAATGGAAGTTGTACACCTTCATCTTCAGATGTTAATGTTATCCTGAAATATTGTTGTACTATTACTTATAATGAAACTGTTTCAGTATGTAACAGTTCAGAAAATAATATTGTAAATGTTTCAAATGGTGATACTTCGCTAGGTGGCGGAGCATTGACATTAACAACCACACCTGTCTCAGGACCTTTACATGGAGGAAGTTTTGTTTATATTACCGGCACTTCTTACAATTATACACCTCTTTCTTCCTTTACAGGAAATGATACTGTTGTTTTACAATGGTGCAATACTTCAGGTTTATGTTGCAAATACGATACTATATTTATTACGGTGGCTCCAAAAGCAAATGCAGGAAACAATTATACATTATGCAATGCATCCACCACCTTCCTGGTTGGAAATAATCCTTCTACTGGTATCGGTTTCTGGGGATTTGTTTCAGGACCATCAACTCCTGCTATATATCCTGCAACTGGAAGTGTTGCTATAGCAAGTAATCTTGTTGCAAGTAATACACCTTATGTATTTAGTTATACAATGCTGAATTCAACCTGTAATACTTATGATGAAGTTACTGTAACTAATTACAAACAACCTACTCAAGCATTTGCAGGAATTGATCAAACAGTATGTAGCTCAACACCTGCAACTGTTACTATGTCCGCAAATACACCTTTATATGGAATTGGAGTATGGACCAAAGAAAGTGGTCCTGCGGCTACAATTTCTGATACGACAAGTCCAACGACTACTGTTAGCGGAATGATTTCTGGTACTTATTCTTTCAGATGGACAATTACAAATGGAATCTGTCCTTCAAGTTCTGATTTAGTTACCATTACTATAGGACAACAAGCTATTGATTCAGCAGGACATGATGATGTTATTTGTGAAGGATCTACATTCATACCTTCAAGTGCAACTGCATCTGACTATACGTCTTTATCATGGTCAACTTGTAGCAATGGATGCGGTCTTTTCGATAATAATACATTATTACACCCTGTATTTACACCATCCGCTTCTGATATTCTGAATGGATATGTAAATCTTAAATTAACAGCCTATTCCCAAGGAAGCTGTCCTCCAGTTACAAGCATCATGACATTAACCATTTCAAAACAAGCCATTATGAATGCGGGATATGATGCAACTATTTGTCAGGGAACAAGCTATACACTTTTCGGATCAACACAATCAAATGCAACAAGTCTATTATGGACCACAAATGGAAATGGAACTTTCGACAATGCTGCCAGCTTACATCCTGTTTATACACCTGGAAGCACTGATATTTCGAACGGGTCAGTTAGACTAGCCTTTACGGGACAGTCAGCTTCACCTTGTCTGGCTGCTTCAGATACTATGGTAATTACAATTAATAAGACACCTTTGGTATATGCAGGAGCTGATGATTCAATTTGTTCAACAGTTTTAACAAGATCTTTAACAGGAACAACATCATCTTATTCATCATCTTATCAATGGACAACTAACGGTACTGGCAGCTTTACAAACTCTACATCAATTTCTTCTTCACAATATTCACCATCTGCATCGGATATATTAACCGGAAACATTCAACTAACTATAACAGCAACAAATACATGTGGATCGTCAAGTGATTTTAAAATCCTCACAATCTTGCCAGCAACAACAGCAGATGCCGGAGCATTAACAGCAAACATTTGTTCAGGAAGCAGTTATACTCTTTCCGGTGCAACTGCAACCAATTATTCAGGTTTAGCCTGGGTAAGAACAGGAAGTGTTACAGGGACTTTCAACAATGAAAATGCTTTGAATCCGATTTTTACGCCAACAACAGGTCAGATAGGAACTGCAACTTTAACATTAACAGCATTAAAATTAAATGGTAGTTGTTCAGATGCAATTGATAGTATTACTATTAACTTTAATGAACCTGTAACTTCCAATGCTGGTTCAGACCAAACAATTTGTAATGCGACTTCAACTTTCCTTATTGGAAATCCACCATCCAGTGGAAGTGGAGTATGGTCTTTTGTTTCAGGTCCAAATACACCTGCTATCTTTCCTCCATCAGGAACAATGGTAATGGTATACAATCTCCCAACAAGCAATACTGCTTATGTATTCCGTTATACTATTACAACTGATTCATGTTCAAGCTACGATGATGTATATGTTACAAACTATGGTGCACCTTCTGCTGCTTTTGCAGGTGTAGATCAACAACTTTGTTTAGCTTCAGGAACAACTTCTACAAGTATGGCAGCCAATACGATAACAACTGGAACGGGAACTTGGTCGCAATTATCAGGTCCAAATACAACAAGTATAAATAATATTAATAGTGCAACCACTACAGTTAATAATCTTATAACAGGTTCTTATATATTTAGATGGACCAGTAGCAATGGAGTTTGTTTGTCAAATTATGACGATGTATCTATTATTGTTGGGAATCAGGCTACCGCTTATGCAGGAGCAAATGCTTCTATTTGTCAGGCAAATGCCTCCTATACATTTTCTGATGCAACTGCTGCTAATTATATAAATTTAATTTGGTCAACTTCAGGAACAGGTACTTTTAATAATATTGCTGCTATTAACCCTGTATATTCACCAAGTGCTGCTGATATAGCTGCAGGAAGTGTCATTTTAACTATTACTACAACATCTGCAAGCGGTTGTGTAAATGCTTCAGATACGATGACTTTAACAATTTCTAAGACTGCAACTGCTGAAGCCGGAAATAATATAGTTATCTGTCAGAATAACTCTTTTACAATAAGTTCATCTTCCGGAACCAGCTATTCTGCAGTACTATGGACTCATAATGGAGCAGGCACTTTAACGAATGAAACCACATTAACACCAACTTATACTCCAACAGCAAATGAAACCGGAAATATTACTTTATCAATTTTAGTTTCCGGAGGTTGTGGATCTGCATCAGATCAGATGTTGATTACAATACTTCCTTCAGCAACAGCTAATGCCGGAATTAATGCAAGTATATGTGAAAGTTCAAGTTATACTGTCACTGGCTCTAATGCTACTAACTATTCATCAATACTTTGGACTGCAAATACAGGTGCTGCAGGAACTATAACAGGTTCTTCAACTTTAACTCCAACTTATATTCCAGGCAATGGAGAAACCGGTACTATTAAATTAATAATGAATGCGAATGGTATTTCACCATGTGGTAGTGCTATAGATACTATGGAATTAATTATTATTCCAAAACCAATTGTTAGTGCTGGAAATGGAGGTTCAATATGTCAAGGAAATACATTTACAGTATCTGATGCAAGTGCCAGTAATGCATCTTCATATCAATGGACTACAAATGGATTAGGAGTTTTAACAAATTCAACAACCTTAACACCAAGCTATACACCTGCAACAGGTGAAGTTGGGAATATTTCATTAGTCTTAACTGCTAGTGGAAATGGAAGTTGCAGTTCTGTTACTTCAAGCACACTGATTTTAATAAAAGAAAGTGCAAATATAACTACTCAACCGATAGCAACTACAATTTGTGATGGAAGTACTGCAACTATGACTGTTGTTGCAAACCAAGGTGATGCTACTTCATTGTCTTATCAATGGCAAAGTTCAAACAGTTTGGCAGGTACTTTTACAAATGTTTCAACAGGAACTGGATATAATACTGCAAGTTTTACAACTGCAAGTTTAAATAATACAACTTATTACAAAGTTTTGATTACTCAAAATGGAAATGGTTGTAATGTGCTGACTTCTTCTGCAGTTGCTGTAACAGTTAATTCACTGGCTACAGCAAATACCGGAGTTTCCGGAAACGCTGCAAGCATTTGTCAATTATCAACTTATAGTTTTAATTCAGCATCAGCTGCAAATTATTCTTCATTACAATGGACTACTTCTGGAGATGGTTATTTTAATAATGCAACCACTTTAACTCCTACTTATACACCCGGAGTTTCAGATATAGCAAATGGAAATGTAACTATTACTTTAACATCTGTTGGAAATTATCCATGTGGAAATACCAATAGTTCAATGATTTTAACTATTACAAAAGCAGCAACAGCAGAGGCTGGTAGTAATGCCACAATTTGTCAGAATACCTCTTTTACAATAAATTCATCTTCCGGAACCAGCTATTCTTCAGTGTTATGGACTCATAATGGAGCCGGCATTTTAACGAATGAAACCACATTAACACCAACTTATACTCCAACAGCAAATGAAACCGGAAATATTACTTTATCAATTTTAGTTTCCGGAGGTTGTGGATCTGCTTCAGATCAGATGGTATTATCATATACACCTTCATCAACTGCATTTGCTGGATTAAACGACACTATCTGTTCTGGAAATTTGTATTCTTTATCTGCTGCAACAGCAAGCAATTACAGCACTTTAACATGGTCGGGTACAGGCGGTACATTTAACAACGTTAATGCTTTAAACCCAACATTTACCCCTACAACAAGTGGTAATATATTAATATCATTAACTGCAAATGGAAACGGAAGTTGTTCTAATACAACATCTTCATTTATCTTAACAGTTAATCAAACTCCTGTATTAACAATTAGTTCAATTGTAAATACTGAATGTAATGGTTCTGCAGGAAGTGTTATATTAACAAGTAGCGACACAAGTTCAATAACATTGAATGGTTTAACTAAAGCCTCTGGTTCATCATTTACAGGATTAACAGCCGGATATTATACAGCCCAAAGCAATGGAAACTGTCCGGTTACAAATAATTTTAATATTATAAACGGTAACAGTACATTGACTGCAAATGTAAGTGTTTCTGATCCATTATGTAATGGTGGAACGGTAACAGCAACTTTAACTGCATCAGGAGGAACATCTCCCTATTATTTTCAATTAATTGGTGTCGATACTAATTCTATTGGTATTTTTAATGGTTTGGGAGCGAATAATTATAATGTATTGATTACAGATGCTAATGGATGTACTTTTTATCTTAGCTTTGATATAGATGAACCAAATATATTGGTTTTATCTGTTGTAAATCAGAACAATATACTCTGTTTTGGAGATTCGTCAGGAAGTGTAATTTTACAAGCAACAGGTGGAACAAGCATATATAGTTATGCTATAAATAATGAGCCTATTGGTGGTTCTGCTGCCAATATTAGTGGTAATACTATTAATAATATGGAAACTGGCAGTTATATTTTATCAGTTACTGATGCACATGGTTGTACCGCAACTGCGGGGGTAAATATTACAGAACCTTCTGCAGCATTGGCAATTAATTCACCTGCAACTATTGCAAATCCAGTTTGTTATGCTTCAAGCAATGGAAGTATAGATATTACCGTAAACGGCGGAACTACACCTTACACTTATGCTTGGAGCAATGGTTTTAATGCTCAGGATCCTCAGGGATTAACAGCAGCAAACTATACTGTAATTGTAACAGATGCCAACGGATGTACAACATCAGCTACCTATACCTTGAATGCTCCGGCAGCATTGACTTTAACAGCCAGTTCAATTGTCAATACTCAATGTAATGCTTCAGTTGGATCGGTATATCTGACAGAAGCATCAGCTACAGCCGGTTCTTTTACAGTAAATGGCTTAACTCAAACCGGAACTTCAACCACTTTCAGCAATCTGGCTGCAGGATATTATACCGCTGATTTTACAGAAACAGCCAGCGGATGTACTGCTACAACCAACTTTAACATTATCAATATCAACCGTACATTAGCAGCTACTGTCA
>CAIZXK010000717.1 GCA_903936865.1 uncultured Bacteroidales bacterium
ATTTGCGGAATTTACTGTAATCCAGTTAATAGCAGAAACATAAGGATTGCCTAATAAATCCCATGCACTTCCACCGGTAGTTGGTAATAATTGAACTCCGGTATTTAAAGAACCTACGAAAGGAACTGTTGGATGAGGAGTGCTATTAGTTTGAGTATCGGCCCAAATTCCGTATCCTTTATTAGTAACAATAGGAGTAGTTACATTAGTAATATAATTCCAAGCACCACCAACAAATTCTCTGATGTAAATATTCGCTTGTCCGGAAGCTAAATGGAAAACTCCAGCTGTTGCATTTTGAACAGGAGAAGAAATCAAATGCCATTTTTCACCTTGTACATATTGTTTTACAGTTGCAGTTCCTGTCATGGTTAAGTAACCATTATCCAATAAAGAACCTGTACCTGAAGCATTTGATTCAATAGTTAGATTATTGATTGTAGTAGGTAATGAAACTGTTGGAAATCTTGTTATTGTTGCAGGAATAATTACATTGGATGAAGAAATTGGAACTGATAAATTATCCCAGTTTGTTGCTGTTGCCCAATCATTACTTGTATTTCCTGTCCATAAACCGGCTTGAGGTACTGTAATCGATACATTATCAATATGCCAATAGTTTATCTGATATAAATTGCCATCAATTTCCCATGCAATAAATGTTACATTTCCTAAGTTATTAGCAACATAAACAGTATCAGTTCTTGCAGCAATAGAACCAGAGCCGGTTGCATAAACGAAGCTTTCATCAGTCCAGTTTATACCATCAGCACTTGATTTTAATCTTAAAGTAGCACCAGCACCATAATCATTATACATTTGTTTGAAAATAACTTTTAAAGAAGTTAAACCTGCAGTTAATAAAGCAGGAGAAACCAAACGTGTTGTACCAATAACGTTTTGATAGGTACAAGTTGCTTCCGGAGAAGTTCCGCCAGCATTTGAACTATTGGTTATTGACCACCTATCGGTAATTCCGGTTCCAATATTTTGTTGAGACCAGCAACCTACTGAAGTGTTAAAATCTTCATTAAATGGTAATGAGAATGAATTACAATTAGTTGAAAAACTAAAAGGACCACCCCATGTACTACTTCCATCAACACCACAGTCAGATTGAACGTAGAATTGATAGGTAGTAGAAGCAGAAAGAACATTTAAAGTATAAGGATTAGTTGTAGTTCCTGTTATTGTAGTTCCTGTTCCTTGTGTAAAACCAGTAACACCCCATTCGATATTCCAGGTTGTTCCACCAGGATTTGTCCAGCCTAAATCAGCAGAAGTTGTAGTGATATTAGTTGCAGTTAAAGCTGTTGGAGCAGGACAACTTACCGGTGTTGTAAATGTTTTTGGTCCTGACCATGTTGAATACGAACCACCACAATTAGCTCTTACATAATAAGCATATCCTGTGGTTTGAGATAAACCGATTAAAGGAAAAGGATTTGCAACACCTGCAATTGTTGGATTTCCTGTTGGTGTAAATGGAGTTGGACCCCATTCAATATCCCATAAAGTTGCAGTTCCATTTTCAGTCCAGCTTAAATCTGCCTTATAAGCGGTAATATTTGTTGCTGCTAATAAACTTGGAGCAAAACAACTTGGGGCTACTAATACATTAATGGTATAATCTTCATAAGAACCATAATCTCCAGTATAACATGGAACAGCAGGACCTGAATCCTGACCGCCGATTCTCATTCTATGATTTCCAAGTGTTGCAGTTAAAGGAACGATAAATGAAGCAGCTAAAGTTGTTGGATTTGTTGATAAAGATGTACCTGAATACATTTCTTCACCTGCATCAGCAAAATCTAAATCATCATTCCAGTCAATCCAAATCTTTGTATCATAAGTATAACCAGTTTCAAATGTAATTGAAACTGGCACAGTTGTTGCTTGCTGAACATCACCAATCATTGTTGAATAATTACCATAGTTTCCTGTTTCAGTGCCAGTAGTATTATTAACAGAACTAAAACTTACATTAGTAATACCACTTCCATCAACTGAAGAAGGAGCCGGAGTACAATATCCTGTGAAGAAAGTTGCAATTGGCCAACTACTATAATTACCACTCCCGCAATAAGAGCGAACATAGAAACTATATGTAGTATTTGCTGTTAGACTGCTTATATTAGCTGTTACAACACCAGCAGCTGTTGTTCCTGAAGTTACAAGTCCTGTTGCTCCACTTCCTGCTCCACCACTTGTACGAACTTCATATTCATATCCACCTGTTGGATTTGATGTTGAAGCAGTCCAGTTAATTGTAGCACTATTGCTTGTTACAGATGTAGCATTAAGGGCAGTTGGTTCAAAACATGATGGAATTTCTTCAATTGCAAAATTATCAATATCTAAATAATAATCTCCAGTTCCCCAAGTACCTAAAATTTTAATCTTAGCTGCACTACCGGAGTATGAAGTTAAATCAATTATATTAGTTGCAAAGTTATTGCTTGTAATATGTGTTGATTGATTAATTGTATAAATGGTATTATAAGAAGTTCCATTATCTAGTGATAGTTGAATTTCAACTTTATCTGTAGCAGATAATGCAGTTGCAGTTGCAGGATAACCTGTATAATTTATAATTCTATAATCATATTTTAAGCGGCACGGATTAGCTGATAATTGTATACCTGGTGATGAAATATTTACAGTTGGGTATGATGAATATAGATTATAATATATACCATTTGATGAATTATTCCCATGCGAAGCAGATACACTAAAAGTAGGTGAACCAGCCCAACCAGTAGGCAGTGTTAAAGCTGAGTTAAAATTTTGAGAATACGGTATTAAAAAGAATGTTGTTGCATTTGCAGATATAGATCCTGAATACAAAGTACCTAACTTAGACCATGCTTTATAATAATAAGTAGTTCCTGATGTTAAGCCTGTATGTTCGGGAATTTCTTCAAAATTACCTTTGAAAAAAACAGTTCCACCTCCAATTATTGCATCACCAACAGCATAAGTACCTGTTGGATTTCCAAAAGTATTTACCGTATTCCATGCAATCAATAAATCATCCCCATTTGCATTTGGTGTTACACCTATAGCAATTGATGTTGCACTTGTTACTGTTAGTGATAATGGAGCAATCGGATCAGCAGGACCTGTGGTAATATCTAAACTCAATGGAGCTGATGTTAAATATTTAGGACCACCTGCACAATAAGAATTCATTGAATAAACAAAATAATAATATTGTGTACTTGAGCTTAATCCAGTAGCATTAAAAGTTAATGCACTTCCTGAATAAGTAATAGTTCCATTACCAAGTGTTGAACCAGCAGTATAAACTGTACCATCAACAGGCGGCGTGTCGTGAGTGTTGGTTGTCGAACGAACAACTAAATAACTATCAGAACCACTTGCAGCTGTATAACTGCCTGTTAATGTAGTGGAAGTGATATTACTATATACTAAGTTTGTTGGTTGTAATGTAGGAGATACACATGGATTTGGTGGTGTAAATGTATAAGTTAAACCTGAAACTGGCAAAATTGTAGTAGAGTAAGAACAGGTTGCTGAATTTGATGCACCGGCTGTTGTAGCACTCCAGTTTGTAGTTGTTGCTCGGTTATTATAATTAGTATTGGTTGCACCACGCATACCAACCTGTCCCGTACCTGAAGTAGGTGCCCCTACAAAGTTAAAGTTATAAACTATTGAAATTGTATTATCCTCTTTCAATCTAATTTGAAAATTCCAACGCCAATATAAAGTTGTTGAAGTTGATGTACTATAAGGTCTGAAATTCTTATATTGAATAACAAATTCCCTGTTAGGTGCAGTTCCAACAGTTTCATACCTTATCTGACCCGTATTGCCAGATATATTAAACAAGGAATTTAAATCCCTGCCAATGGCCGCAATAGCTCCAGAGTAGGCTGTGGAAGCACTAATAGGTGTATATCCACTTGTTGAAGGAGCTGTAGCACCAAAAGTAATGTAACCATTTGTATTAATAACTAAACCGGTGTATGCAGTTCCGTTAAAAGTGAAATTGAAAGGAATTGTGGCTGCAGGAAGTGTGTAATTTACATCATCAAGGGAGCCAGCTCCTGATGCGGAAGTTGCAGTTACAACTACAGTTCCACCAGTAATCTCATTATAAGTTCCAAAGGAACTTGCAAAAGAATAAGCATTAACTTGTCCCTGCGTAATTCCGCTGAAGACAATTGCAATTAAAAACATTAATAGTTTTTTCATAAATATAAAAATTTAATTAATAAATTGATTTGTAATATTTTAA
>CAIZXK010000718.1 GCA_903936865.1 uncultured Bacteroidales bacterium
GTGAGTTCGAATCTCATCTTTCCGACAAAAGGGGTAGTATTTTATACTGCCTCTTTTTGTTTTATTCAAACATAAATTCATATAATGGTTTCCAACATAAAGAAATGCATTATAACTAAAAAACCGTTTCAAATATTACAAATTGAAACGGTTTTTTATTTATTTAAAAACAAGTTACGGCGTCATTACCACAGCACCATTGGTTAGGTTTTCATCAATTATTACTAAATCGGATAAATCGACTACACCATCACCATTCAGATCATAAACGATGTAAGCTACTGTTCCATTCGTAAGATCGGTATCCATATCAACAAGATCGGATAAATCGACCACACCATCCTGATTTACATCACCAACAAACATAGCAAATTTACCTTGCTGAACCTGCTTTTGGTTATCTCCATAAACTTTTGTAGAATCAGTTGTAAAATCGTAACTAATATCATTGCCACTAAAAGAAATTGGAAGTGAACTCCAGATTTCTATACTGTTACGGTGTTTTACAACAACATAATAAGAAGCATTATAATTGGAAGGAACTGTAAACTGACAGTTGCCGTTTGTAAGTAAATCTTTATTGAGTGTAGAATATTCCAGAATAAAAGGGGGATTTGAATTATGAAGTTCAATATTAATTCTATCTGCAATTGATCCGGAAAAATTATCTCCATTTTCATTTTGTGCCTTATTTAAACCTGTACCGTTAAAGAAACCTTCGAGATACAACTTCAGATTAACAGTTTTGTCTAAACTCCCGATAATATTTCCATTCTGAACTTTTGGTAAGGGTATTCCTTGATTAAGTGTGATTTCTGTAATGTTAACCCATGCAAACTCACCAAGTGTTAAGCTTGCTGTAGTCTGAAACTTAAGCTTAAACATAGTTCCCATCGTTGAGAAAGAGGAAGAACCAGCACCCGCAAAAAACAGTTGATTTCCGACCAGATTAAATGAAAATGACCATCCATTGCACATTGTTTCATCCGTAAGTATTTCTACAAACTGCAATTCAGGCGACTTAAAAGTAATTATTCCTTGTATAGATGAAACCGATTGTCCCGAAGGAAGATTGCCAATATTTACAGGAATAATACAACTTGCATTTATTGAACCATTTGTATTAGGAATGGTAACATATGTGTCGTAAACTTTAATAAAACCAGAAGTTTGAGCAGTTGCACCCACATTATCCTGTACATTTACCTTTATGTATCCACTTTTTTTAGCTGTTAATAATCCAGAAGAATTTATAGTTGCAATAGCTGTATCAGTTGTGCTCCATGTATAAGGCAAAATTCCACCAACAGAAGAAAATTGCTGGGTTTCTCCTGCAACTAATTCGGCAGTTCCAGGGGTAATATTAATTACAGCAAAATTAATGGTTGTAAACGCTCCATTTTGAGTTATGGCACTTAAATTCTGATTAAATACTACATTAGAAAGTTGTAATGCATTGCTACCGGTATTTGTTGAAGATACCTGAAATCTCACATACATTAATTTTCCGCTTCCTGTTAATGTATCAGCACCTGCAAAGGAAAAACTGATAGTACCGGGAGTGTTGAAATTAAAAGAAATTGAATAATTATTCAACATCGAATTAGCGGTAACAATATCAACCGCTGTCAAAAGAGATTGATTGTAGGAAATAGTAAAACTCCCCGACATAATACCTAAGTTTGTGAGGCTTGTAGTATAAACAGGGATATTAATATAACTACCTTGCCAGGCCGAAGTGTCGGGCATTCTTAGTTTCATACCCCTTACTTCTATTTCAGCATCAGTTGTGTCAATCAAACTGTTGGCAGTTTGAACTCTCACTTTTGTAAAACCCACATTATTAGCAGTAAGCAAACCACTTGAATTTATACTTGCTACAGAATTATTAGTTACCGACCATTGATAAGGAGTAGTTCCACCGGTTGCAGTAAACTGCATGGTTTCACCCCTGCTTAATATACCACTGTTTTGATTGATCGTAACAGTGGGCATTGCAGTAATACTCAAATTACCATTTACCCAGTTTATTGCTGGTGAACCTTCATTAAAAAAACTTTGAACAGCAGTTCCATTAGTAAAATACACACAACAAGCTGGTTGTAATGTCTGAATACGAATAATAAACAGTTTTCCGCTTCCGGTTAATGGAGTTGCACCGGCACCAGCAACAATTATCTTACCAGGTATACTCAAATTGGTTGTTAAACTACCGAATGATTGGCTTAAAGTTCCGGTATTAATAATAGAAATTGGTGTAATATAAGTATTATAATAAGCTGAATTATAATTTATCTGAAGCTGAAAAGATAATATGTTTTTCCCTGTAAGACTTGAATCAGCATAAACAGGAATATCAATAATATTACCACTCATAGTAGTAGTATCAGGAATTCTTAAACGAATCTGACCATAAGAAATGTTGAATAAAAACATTCCTGATATTAAAATCAAAATATATTTCTTTGTTTTCATAGTTTCCATTTTTAATAAAAAAGTTATTGTTTTAAAATAAGAGAAGCCTCCCCTTCAGAGGCTTCTTACTTTTTTATTCATCTAACGGTTAATCTGAATTTTATAAGAAATAGACTGATCATTAGTAGTAAAATACAAGAAATAATAACCGGTATTTAAAGCTTGTCCGAAATCATCTGTTGCATTCCATTGAACATCATATTTACCTGGCAAAAGCGTTTTATCTACCAATGTTTTAACTTTTTGTCCGAGTAAATTTACAATGATAATTTTCACTTCTTGTTTTTCACCATTTATCATGTATGAAATGGAAGCGTTACTATTGATTGGATTCGGGAAAACATTGATGATTCCATTTTGATTATTAACAGTAATGATACCGGTTGTAGAATTAATAGTAACCATACCATTTACTGAACTTGCCAAAAGATTGGTTTCATTGCCAACAAACGATTCTATTTTTACAGATGTATAAATGTTATTATTGGAGTTTGGCTTAGCTTTAAATCTAAGATTCAGTAATTTATTGTCTGTATTAATATCTGCAGTACCTGCAAAAGCCAAATAAAGTTTTCCTTCAAGTGAATCAATACGGTATGAGGCATTCATTAAAGTTGTTAAACTATCAACATCTATAAACTCTAAATAATTAGGATCGTATTTTATAACCAGATCAGTAGATTGTAAATCACTAACATTTGTTAAATCAACGGCTAAAGAAAACTCATCATTTGACATTACAGAAGCATTGCTAATGTTTAAATTAGCAGTAGGAATTACAGGATTTATAGAAGATTTCAATAATTCGGAAGGGAAATACTGAATGATATTAACCACGTAACGTAATATTAAAGAAGCATCAAAAGCAGTAACAGTACCATTTGCAGAAACATCGCCTACTGTTAATTGTGTTGGTGAAAATGCGTAAGAACTTACTGCATACTTTAATATCAGTGAAGCATCATAAGCCTGTACATAACCATTTAAACTTACATCACCAGCAATTGGATTGTAATTTCCATTAGTTAGCCATGGGGTAAAATCTACAGAAGTTGAAACAATTTCCTGAGTACTTGTTCCATTTCCAGCCGTATTGGTTTGTATCGGTCCCAGTGTATTTCCCCACCAGCAATTTTCTGCATTAATTACAAAAGATTTATTTACATTGTTAACAGCAAAGTAATAATTATCGTCGAAATCACAATAATTGATAACCGGATTTGAAGCTGCCTGAGCATAAACACCATTGTTATTATTGGTAAAATGACAATTTAATAGTGTTGGACTTGCACTTACTGTTTTTACTCCATAATTTGCAAAGCGTATAATACAATAAGAAAGTTGACAAAGCGGATCCAATGATTGATCATTGAAATTTATACCCTGCCAGCTATAAGCAGCAGATGTAAGTGTTGTATCTGCATTAGAGTCACCTCCATAAAAATCATCCCTGTAATCGGTAAATACAATATTGGTTTCAGGTGTGGAACCACCAATAGCTATAAGTCCTTTATTTACATCGAAAGATCCGGTAGTAAATTTACAAACTACTCCCGGATTAATAGTTAAAGTAGCTCCGGTTCCTATGGCATAACCACTGAATAAGTAAGGTATATTTGTTAATCCTCCAAAATTACGCTTTGGCAACGTAACATCCTGAGTTAAGGTTTCGTCTCTTACTTTTATCATTTTGTAAGTTGAACCTGAAATTAAATTATTGCTGCTGGAAGCTGGAAAAGAAACCAATGATATTTGAATAGGATAATAACGTAAATTATTAAAAATACAATTATTAATTTTAGGTGCAGAAACTCCATTCATATCAATACCATAATAATGATTTTCAAAAAGGACAGAATCAATAGATGGTGATGCACTTAATGTATTGATCGCGATATTTCCATATTTAAAAATGACATTTTTTATTGAACTTGAATCATCACTTACATCATTAAAAGTAATCCATGTTCCGCCCCAACCTTGTGCTCCGGTATTTGGAACTGTTGCTGAACCATTCTGGTTCATATCGCCAGGATTTCCGTAATTATCATCTTTATCATTGGTGAAAATTACAGGATTTGCTGCTGTGCCCTGAATATTTAAACGACCATTTACTGAAAATCCATAAGCAGCTGATGATTTAAATACTATTCCGGCAGGTACAGTAATTGTTGTTCCTGAATTTATTGTATTTGTACCTTCCAGGTAATAGCTTATGTTATTATAACCTCCAAAATTCCTGATTGGAATACTGGCTGATTGTGAATACGTTTCGGGGATAACAGATATGGCCATATAACCAACATTAGATGCATTGCAATTTGAAAAAACAGGATTTGAAAACATACTTAATTCGATAGGTGAATATACAATATTATAGAATTGTGTATTCCTTATATCAGGATTTGCTGAACCCATAATTGTAGCACCATAAGCACTGCATTGTTGAATAGTACAACTGTCAATAGTAGCATGTGAATTTTCAGCTCTAAAACCAGTATAAGCATAAGAAATCTCGCAATTTTTTAATGAATTAACAGTATCGGAATTAATACTGTTGTCAATAAATCGTAGTCCTCCGTAATAGTAACCCCAGTCTCCTTTGCTTGGTGTGCTGACATTGCCGTCATTGTTCGAATCACCACCTTTTGAATCATCTTTAAATGATGTGAAATGAATCCGGTGAGTATTTAAACCTTTTGCTATCAGATTCCCGTTAACTGTGATACAAGAATAACTACTTCCCCTGAATTTAATTACTACATCAGGTTGAATAATCAATTTTGCATTGGTTGATATAGTTAGTTGATCAATAATATAGGCAATATTTGTAATACCAGCTACATTACGGGAAATAAGTGTTGCATTGGTTGAAAGAGTTCCTTCAATAATTTTTATTGCCTGACTATAGTTTGAAATGAAACTGATATTGGTTAATATCGGATTTGAAGTTAATGACATGGCAATAGGATCTAGATTACAATTCTGTATTATTACACTATCAATTAATGGATTGGAATTTCCATTGCAATATACACCATAATTGGAAGAATTAGAAATAGTGGAATTTTTAATAGTACCTCCTGCATTTTCAAAAGTAACACAACCAATACCAGTACTTCCAGCATATTTTAACGTAGTATAGTTTATTAAGCAATAAGCATCATCACTGGTTGATCTGTAATATATAGAACCCCAATTGCCTTCTAATGGTGTAGTTGCATTTCCATCACCATTTGAATCAAATGGATTCCCTTCATTATCATCTTTAATTGATGTAAAAATAACACGTTGTCCTATTGTTCCATTTGTTCTGAAACCACCATCTACATATATATTATTGGAATTCATCTTAATGACAACTCCGGAATCAACACTTACATAAGCTCCTGAATTAATAGTCATATTTGAAAGCATTATATAAGTTATATTTGTAAATCCTGCAACATTTCTTTTCTTTATGGTTCCGTTCAAACAAACCTGTCCTCCCAACAATCCAATTGCTCTTTGACCAATATTGGTAAAGGTGTTTCCGATGAAATTTGGATTTGATGAACTGGATATACAGAAAGGTGTATATTGTATATTAATCATGCTATTGTTTGAAATGATTGGATTTGACACCCTGTAACATGATATTCCATATGTTAGATCTTTAAATTCACAGTTTGAAATAGTTGGACTTGCATCTATCATAGCAAGACCCGCATCATTTATATATTCAGTAACACTACAGTTGGTGAAAGAATATGTAGGGATTCTGGAATATTTAATTCTGCAATAGTTTAAAATTCCGGTACTTCCCGAATTGAATATAATACCTCCCCAATCTCCAACAACAGGAGAAGTTATTGTACCATCCTTGTTACAATCTGCCGGATTTCCATAATTGTCATCTTTTGCAGAAGTAAATGTAATCATACTATCTGCAGTAGCATTAGCATTCATTGTTCCATTTACAATAAATTTGTGAGTATAATAATAAGATTTTATTACAATATTTTTATTAATAGTTAACTGGATACCAGCTGGAACAGTAATGTCGCCAAGAATCAGATAAGTTACATTTGGAATGCTTGTTACTGAACGTATTTTTAGTATAGCATTTGCAGTAAGCGAACCGGAAATAAGACCTATTGCATCATAAGAATTATCAGAAAAAGAAAAAGTATTATTTGTAAAAACAGGATCTGCTTCAAATGACATCGCTAGCGGAGTCATCTGACTTGAACCGATAAGGTTGTTTGTAAGTATTGGATTAGAAGCGTTTGCAACATAAATACCATGATAACAATTTGTAAAAATACAAGAATCAATAGTAGGAGAAGCATCCCACATAGAAACACCTCCCTGATTTCCCTGTCCTGCATATCTTAGATTGCATAGTTTCATATAGCAGGCTGTATCAATACTTGAATCATAAAAGCGTATTCCATACCAATTGTTACTTGCTGGTGCTGTTAATATTCCATCTTCATTGCTATCGCCTCCCCAGTTGTCATCTTTTATGGAGGTAAAATATATGTTTGAACCTGAATTCGCTTTGGCATACATTTTTCCGTAAACATTAACATACTGACTTTGATAAAATTTAATGATATTATTGTTATCCACAACAAACCTTGCTGATGTATTGATAACTAAACTCTGATCGCTCACATAAGGAATTGTGATTGTTGGTAATCCAAGTAAAATATAAACCTGTGTGAAATTGAGTAATGCATAATTATGGGTATTTCCCGTATAAGTCTGTGTACCGGTTAAGGTTATATTTCCTTCGGCTACATATAGATACGGATAAGTACAGTAATTTAAAATGATATTTGAAACAAAGGGAGCACCTCCCATCAAGATATAAATGCCGGAATAACTATAGGTTACTTCGCAATTGGATATGGTAGGACTTGAATTGGTAAATTGTAATCCTCCGGTGTATCCATAACCTGCATATCTTATTTTACATGCATTTAGCAAACAAGCTGTATCAATACTTGAATCAAAAAATCGTATTCCATACCAGTTTCCGCTTGCAGGAGTGGTTGTTGCTCCATCTGCATTATTATCACCTCCCCAACTGTCATCTTTTATGGATGTAAAGTAAATATTTTCTCCAAAAACAGCATTTGCATTTATTTTTCCATATATATCAATAGACTTATTTGCATACATCTTAATTATATTTCCACTTTCTATTTTAAATTTAGCCGCTGTATTTATATATAAACCCTGATTAGACACATAAGGTATTGTGATTTTTGGTAAACCTAATAATGTATATACATTTATAAAATCGAGAAATGCATAATTATTTGTATTAGTTGTATATGTATTAACTCCACTTAAAGTAATATTTCCTTCGGCTACATATAAATAAGGATATGTACATGAAGTAATACTAATGCTTGAAATTATCGGACTTCCTCCGGTATTAATATATATGCCCGAATAGCTTAAACTAACCTCACAACTTGAGATGGTTGGACTTGAGTTTTCAAAATACAAGGCTCCAGTGCTATTGTAACCTGCATACCTTACCCTGCTTCGGTTTAAAATACAATTAGCATCAATACTGGAATTATTAAATCTTACTCCATACCAGTTTCCACTTGCAGGAGTTGTAGTTACTCCATCATTATTACTATCACCATTCCAGCTATCATCCCTAATTGATGTAAAATATATATATTCGGCAGGATTGGCATTGGCAATTAAAGTTCCATTAACATCCAATAATGTTGCAAGAGCAAATTTCAATACACAACCTGATGTAATGGTCATTTTGCCTCCTGAATTTATATACATTCCACCTGGGAAATAATAAGGAACATTATTAAAAAAAGGTAATGTTATTGTGTCTGTAAGTGCAGAAAATGATACATTAACAGCAGAATATGTATTTCCTGTCAATATATTTACTCCAGCTGAACTGAGATCTGCTGATGCAACATAATAAACAGGCCATGTACAGTTGGTAATTGTACTGTTATTTATTAATACATTTGAATTAAGATTTAAATAAACTCCATTTGCAAAATGCTGGATATTAACATTGTTAAGACTGGCTTGTCCGAATGCATAAACTCCATGTCCACTGGCAGCTGCAGCTGCATGGTTGGTGTTAATATTTCCATTTGTCATATTTAAGATACCTGCTGTTTGAACTGCAGCTCCATATAAAGAGAAATTAGATAAATTGGTATTGCTAAGCGTTGCAGTTCCTTTAAAAACATTGAAGTATTGAGCATATTCAATCTGACATCCGGTTAAATTAACGGTTCCTGTTGAAGCAGCATTTCCGGTTTGTAGTAAGCCCCAAATACCAGGAGTTGGAGTGGCACTGCTTGAAGTAAAAGTTACATCAGTTGCAGTAAGAGTTCCCAGAACAGTTAATCCCTGATTGTTTGCAAATTTTACAACAACTCCTGAATCTATTGTAAGTGTTACTCCCGGATTTACAGTTAAAGATGAAGTTATGGTATATGGGCTGCAACCTATTCCCAGAGTTGTATTTGCAGAAATGGTTCCTGATATATTTGTTGCTGATGATGAAAATGTAAATGAGATTGTTTTGGTTACATTATTTTCAGTAATATTTGTTATGGGTTTATTGGTATTTGTTCCTGCCCACGAAAGTGAATTAGGAGTAGTTGCATCAGTAAAAGATGTTATATTACTTGATCCGGGGAAAGAACAACCTGAACTGTCAATTGGTCCGTATATGGTTGGAGGATTGCCTGTAGCAATGGCACATACAGGATAAAAACCCTGATGAGATGTTGCATTAATTGTATTAAAATTTGCACCTGAAGCTGAATTGTCATGTGCAGCTATATATGTACTGTCAACATGATATATTATTAACCCATGCCCCGGAGCAGCAGAATCAAACTTTATTTGTTGTTTATTTTCAAGTAAGAAGAATTCATTAGCTGTAGAGGTACTATAGCGGTAAAAACTATTTGAGTTTTCTGCAGAATTCTGAAGTGTTACATTTTGACATGAAGATAAAGTTGTAACAGTAGCCCAATTGTAAATTCTTGTTTTGGTATAGGGATTGTGATGTGCGGGCGTTTTGGAATCATTGTTCCAGTTTCCTGCAGCCATTACATCCCAATGAGCTGTTCCTTTATATTGTCCACCTGTTCCATAATCAACATCATAAAAATCAGGTGCACCCAAAACATGTCCATATTCATGACATATTACACCAATGTTGGAAATAATACTACCAGTAGTTCCGTTAAGTTCAGATGACGTTGAATATCTGCTTATTATTTTTCCATCTAAAGTAAGGGTAGGTAATAAATCCCAGGCATGTGCCCAAATAGTATATGATGGGGCTCCCGCTGCTTCATCATAACCCGAATGAATAACATAAACCCCATCAACAGTACCATCATTGTCGTTATCAAAATTAGTATAATTTACTACAGGATCAGCTAATGTTACAGCTTCTGAAATTAACTCTCTTGGTCTGATGTCAGACCCAGAAGAGTTTGCACCATAATATGCCATAGAATCTGATGCTGTGAAAGGACCAACAACTGTAATGCTAAGGTTTAACTGATTATAAGAATTTTCCAGGTAATAATCTTTCACACTTCCGGTAGATCCATTTACTGAATAGTGTATTTGATTAAAAAGATTATTAAACTCTGCCTGTGTTTTGGTAAATGCTAAATCTTTAAATCCAATTAAAATACATAATAAATTACGATTACCTGTAGTTGGAAATGCTTGTTGTGGTCCTGATGATGCTATATTCCATGCATTCTTCATCATTAGTATCTGATCATTTGAAAAATGCAGAGAATAAGGTATGCTGGCTAAAAAAACATTTTCTTCAGAAGTTCTAATTGCAATATTATGTGCTTGAATTCCTGAAGGTACCATATTACCTATATTATCTGTAACAGCATATTCATAAGTACCTTTAGCATTAAACAGTATAGAATAATGATCTGTTGTTTCTGCCCATCTTATTTTTTCATCTCCTTTTAAAAGTATTGTAATCTTACTCCCATCAGGTTGAACAAATTCTATGGGATATGGATATGCACTAACTGCATAAACAGAAGAATTGTTAAATAATAGTTGAATAATAAAAAGGGTTGAAAACAAAAAGACAGTAATTTTTTTCATAACGATTGCTATTAATTTATTAAAATGATACAAAGATAATCAACAAACAAGATGAAAATATGTTTATTTCTTGTTAATAAACTTTGTAATCAGTGTATAAATAATTTTTTTTAACATGCTATGTAAATAAAAAAATGAATAGTGGGACACCTCAAACAAAACATATTACCCTATAAAACATATATTTACATTTTTACATAAAAAAAGCAGTTGAATTTATCAACTGCTTCATTATATTGACAATATTATAAACTTTTCACTATTCTAAAATCAAAACTTTTTCAGTATATTGATTCTTTCCAGTGTAAAATTTTATAAAATAGATTCCATGTTTTACTTTTCCATTTAATGATATTGGTAAACTATAATTACCAGCATTCTGATTTCCATCAAAAAGCACTCTAACTAATTTTCCTGTAATATCATACATGTTAATTGTAACATCAGAAAAATCATTTAAGCTATAATTCAAATTACTTTGAGCAGTAACTGGATTAGGACATATTGTAAAAATGTTTTTTGGAGAATTTTCTGAAATACCAATGGTATTTGGAGTCCATATCAAAGACATATTTGTATAATTGGTTTGATTGGCAGGTGCAAGATTAACTGGAGATATTCCCTTTGTAAAAGGAATACTGTAGGTTGGTCCATTTGAATTTGCCCAAGCCATCTGAATCCATAATTTATAATCTCCATCAGGAACTAAAGTTCCATTAACATCGGTAGCATTCCATGTAATGGTTTCAGTTTGATGACTGCTGATTGTTGCACTTGTGGTAGCATCGATTACA
>CAIZXK010000719.1 GCA_903936865.1 uncultured Bacteroidales bacterium
ACAAGTTCTTGACTGTTAGTGTTATTGAATAATATCTCTCCTTGCTGAACTAAATCCGATTTTTTAGGTTCCAACAATGCGCGACTTATATAAATATTCTTTTTACTAACATCTTAAAAAACAGGAGGATCATTATCGAATAAATTTTTACTCTTTTTATTATTAACTTAACAAAAGGAGGTTTGCATGTGTGATCATGTTTTAAGCGATAATGAATTAATTGCTAAATATTTAGATGGTAATCACCAAATGTTGGAATGTTTGATTTCCCGTCATCAAAAAAAGATTTTTTCTTATATTCTTGTTACCGTAAAAGACAAGGCTTTAGCTGAAGATATTTTTCAGGATACTTTTATTAAGATCATAAATACTATACGTTCAGGCTATTATAAAGAAGAAGGAAAGTTTATACAATGGGCTATGCGAATCGCTCACAATCTTACAATTGACTATTTTAGAAAAAATAAACGAATTAGTACTATCGAAAATAGAACTGATTTCGATATTTTTGAAACGATTAAAATACATGATGAATCTGTTGAGTCTAAAATGATAACTCAACAAATCCATCAGGATATCAGATGTTTGATAGAGTTGTTACCAGACGAGCAAAAAGAAGTAATCTATTTACGTCATTATTCTGATTTAAGTTTTAAGGAAATTGCCGAACAGACAAATGTAAGCATAAATACAGCTTTAGGTCGTATGCGATATGCATTATTAAATATCAGAAAATTGATGAAAGAAAAAAATATAATTCTTACAACTTAAAAAATATAAATTCAATACAATAATCATTTTTTTTTTACGTTTGCTATGTATAATAATCTAAAAAATTTAACATAGCCTATGAAAAAAAGCTACTTATTTTATGTTGATAAAGTTTTGGTTGGAAACAAATTTATTGCTAAAGTTTCACAAAATAATTCTGAAACTAATCTTGTTCCAAGTAAACAAATTATTCAAAATCTTATAAATTATTCAAAGTCTTTGGATATAATAAATTTAAAGGCTTTAGGTAAAGTTGGGGTTTTATACAATTAAAACATAGTGCTGAGATTATTCTCAGCACTTTATTTTTATTCTCATGCTAAAGACAAAAGAAAGATTTATAGCTGTAATTGATTATTTTACTAAAAATAAACCAGTTGCTGAAACTGAATTAATTTATAAAGATTCATTTCAACTGCTTGTGGCAGTTATACTTTCTGCACAATGCACAGATAAAAGAGTAAATATAATCACACAGCAATTTTTCAAGGTTTATTCATCTGCTAAAGAATTAGCTTTAGCATCTCAGGAGGAAGTTTATGAATTAATTAAATCATGTTCCTATCCTAACAATAAAGCTAAAAATTTAATTGGGATGGCAAATGGGTTGATTCAGCTTTTCAATGGAGAAGTTCCGTCAGATGTAGATGAATTACAAAAACTTAATGGTGTAGGTAGAAAAACAGCTAATGTTATAGCCTCAGTAGTTTTCAATAAACCAGCAATGGCAGTTGATACACATGTATTTAGAGTTTCTGAACGAATTGGTTTGACTACAAACTCGAAAAACCCATTAGAAACGGAAAAACAATTAGTTAAATATTTTCCAGAAAACATAATTCCAATAGCACATCATTGGCTTATTTTACATGGAAGATATGTTTGTATTGCCAGAAAACCTAAATGTGAGGAATGTGGAATTAAAGAATTTTGCAGATATTATGAAAATAAAATTCGTGAAAAATGTGAAATTTAATTTTATTTTTATGGATATTTGCTGTTAATTTTTTTAATAATTATTGCTTTTCCAAAAAGATAAAATAAATTATAAATTATAGCTTGATTTTGCTTCAGGAATTAAGATTTTATTAAACCCATTCTGTTTTAGCATATTGGCATAATTTTCCTGTACTTTATATTCTCCATGTACAAGAAAAATTGTTTTCACTTTCTTCTTATTCTGACAGTTCAAAAATTCAATCATTTCTCTGTAATCACCATGTGCTGAATAAGATTCAAGATGCTCAACATCTGCTTTTACATCATATCTTTGTCCAAAAATTGAAACCAATTTGTCGCCTCTGCTTATTTTTGCACCAAGTGTATTTGGAGCACAATATCCTACAACTAAAATAGTTGTTTTTGGATTTTCTATATTGTTTGCCAAGTGGTGTTTTACACGTCCGGCTTCCATCATCCCTGATGCTGATATAATTATGCAAGGTTTATTGTGATGGTTCAGAGCCTTTGATTGGTCAATGGTTTGAATATAATGAAGATTATTAAATCCAAAAGGATCAGGATCATTTTTAATATATTCCATCATTTCTTCGTTAAAACATTCTGTATGTAAACGCATTATATTTGTTGCATCAGTTGATAGCGGACTATCAACAAAAACATCAATATCAGGAAGTAATTTCTTGTTTTTAAGTCTGTCGAGTGCATATACAATTTCCTGAGTTCTGCCGACGCTAAAAGAAGGAATAATTAATTTCCCTTTTTTCTTGGTACATGTATCTATTACAATTTTAAGCAACTGATTTTCTGCATCAACAACATTTTCATGGAGGCGATTACCATAAGTAGATTCTGTTATTATATAATCTGCTTGTGGAAATGCTTCGGGATTTTTAAGTATTCGTTTGTTAAATCTCCCAATATCACCGGTATAACAAATCCTATGCGATTTTTTCCCTTCTTTAATAACTAAATTTATAGCAGAACTTCCTAAAATATGACCGGTGTCAGTAAAATAAACCGTTATGTCATTTTCAATACTGAATTCTTTGTGATAAGGAACACTTATAAAATTAGACAGACAGGAATGGGCATCATCCAATGTATAAAGAGGTTGTAATGGTGGTAAATTATGTGCAGCTCGTTTTTTATTATTTGTATAAGTATCATGCTCCTGAATTTTTCCGGAATCAGCCAGCATTATAGCACATAAATCGCGAGTAGCAGGCGTACAAATAACAGTTCCGCAAAATCCAAGCTTATGAATATAAGGTATTAAACCAGAATGATCGATATGTGCATGAGAAAGAATAAGATAATCAATCTCAGAAGGTTCAAATCCTAAATCGCGGTTCATTGAATCAGTTTCCATACCTTTGCCCTGAAACATTCCGCAATCCAATAAAATTCTTAAACCTTTACTGGTAGTTATCAGATGTTTGCTGCCAGTTACTTCTTGTGCTGCTCCAATAAATTGTATTTGCATAATATTATTCTCCTTTTACAAATTTTTCTTTTGTATTTGTTGGTATTATGATTGATCGTTGAAAAATATTTTCGTTGTTAAATAATTTGCGGTAAGTAATGTGTTTTTTTGCAAATTTAGCACCTACAGATTCATGCAGGGATCTCATTTTAGGATTAAAATCCCCAACCCAGGAAAGTTCAAGTTCTGTAAACCATGGTTTACTTCTTAATACTTTGTTTAAATACCAGAAAATGCCCGATTCGATACCCGATTTCTGGAATTGAGGAATAACTCCCATAATTGTAATTCGTGCACGGGTAATGGTCTTTTTCTTTTTTAAATAAAGAAATTTCAACTTATTAAATAAATGTAATTTCCCATTTAAATGCTTTAAAATTTGATTAATATCAGGAAACATGATAAGAAAAGCTATAGGTTCGTTATTGTGATAAGCAAACCAAATAAACTCCTCATCAATAATATCCTTGGCATTTAATAATGTCCGATTAAGCATTCCAACATCAATAGGAGTGAAGTTCTCATGAAATTGCCAGGCTGTATCATAAATTTTTTTAAAATCATTAATATATTTATTTACATTATTGATTTTAAGGTGTTCGAATGTATAATCTGGTTTTTGACGAATCCAATCTGCTATTTTCCAAAATCTTTCAGGAAATGGTTTTGTTAAATCTAAATGATTGGTAACTTGCTCAAAATAAAATTTAAAACCGTAATCTTCAAAATATTCCTGATAATATTGCGGGTTATATTGCATTCCAATACCCGGATGTGTAAATCCTTCTACTAATAAACCCCAGAAATTATCATTTTCGCTGAAATTAATAGGTCCATCCATCGCTTCCATGCCTTTTTCACTTAACCATTTTTCGCATTGGTCAAAAAGCATAAAAGCTGCTTCTTTATCTTCTATACATTCAAAAAAACCCATTCCTCCGGTTGGTTGCGTATAATTGTAAGCTTTATTTTTATTGATAAAAGCTGCAACACGACCAATCAATTCTCCATTGTTATTTTTTAAAATCCATCTTACACCTTCACCATTGTGAAAAAAAACGTTTGTTTCGGGATTAAAGATTCTTTCAATTTCATTTTCAAGTTGGCATACCCATATTTTATCGTTTTTATAAACAATGTGTGGTACCCGATGAAATTCTTTAATATGCTGATTGGTTTTAACTTCTGTAATTTGCATATTGTTTGTTTTTAGCTTTCTAATTTTTTACAAACCTACGTAAAAAAATAATTATATCAAAGATTTAAAGATAATAAAGTATGCTTATTTTATAGAAATTTAAAAAATAAATTGGTTGGTTATTTTTTTGCAAATGCTTGAATATGTTTGTTTCATTAACTATATATAAATCGAATTAACTATTAAATGTCAATGAATTATAATTGCAAAAAATATTGAAGTTTTGATATTATTTGATGGTTGTATGAAGTTAATGTGTAATTTTATTTTATTAATATTTTTTTTGTGTTATTAAATCGCAGTATTTCAAGTATTCAGATAAAGCTGCAGACCCATACCATTTAAATATTTCTGTATCAAATATTCCTGCTGCAATTGCTGGGTCTGTTCTTAATAAGTCCAATGCTTCTTCTTTTGTATTTACATTGAGAATAAATAAACCACGATATGAATTTTCATTTTTCTCAAACGGACCGGCAACTACTAGTTTTTTAATATCAACAAGTCGGTTGATATTATTCATGTGACCTTTAAATAAAATATTCAGCGAGTCTTTGTCTTTTACTTGTTTTGCTCCAGTTTTCAGAATTACAAACATATACGATTTCATTCCATATTCATCTGCACCCAAAGAATCTGCCAATAACTTATTGTATTTTGTATTTTCAGTTTGTGCATTTACTGATATAATTGAAAATAAGATGATTGATAGTAGTAATATTTTTTTCATTTTGATTAGCCTATTAATTGTTTAATTAACAGCTATCCAATTGATAATGTTTACACAGCCTGATTAATAATATTATGATATAATATTTTAGTATAGAAAATCTATATTTATTTACAAAAAAATATCCTTTTTAAGCATCTTTTTTGTTTCATTAAACAAGATTAACTTATTGTAACTTATTAAGTTTATCAGATGATAATCTCTGTTTCTGATCAGACTTCTTGATCGCCAGGCAACTTGTGATATGGTTTTATCATTTCCGCTATCATACCACCAACACGAATAAAGAAGTGCATTATTATACCTTAGTTCACTGAAATATATTTCCTGTCCGTTCAAAGATATTACTTGTTCTTTTTCAACTTTATATCCACATCCTTTCCAACATATTATAGGAGAATGTTCGGCTGAATAAAAGCTGGTTGCTGGTTTTATGTAAATTAACAAGTCTTTGGATGTTAGTTTTATTACATTAAGTTCTTCAATTGAATACCTGTATTTCCCTGAATTTAATTCAGTATCATTAATATTTACCGTTTGTTTTTTTGATAAATCTTCAGGATATAGCTTATAATAAAGCATTAATCCTGAAATAAGTATAATCAAAATATAGACATAGTTATAATTAAATGCTTTGTTGTTGGTATTATCTGCAATATCATTCTTTTTAACAGGTAAATTTTTAATAATAAAATATAACGGAAGTATTACATAAACGATAAAGCATAATATTCCTGCAAATTCATGTGCAAAGGTTTCTGCTTCTATGTTAAACAATGTGATTAGGATGATTCTGAAAAAATTGGAAATGATAACCAGTAAATACGTGATGGTTAAAGCTGCAATTATACTTATTATTTTATATTTTACGTTGTATCGTTTCTGAAAAAATGAAATGATAATCAGTGATGAGTAAAAACTTACTATGACCATCTTTAATCCCATACAAACCGGATCAACATGAAATTCTTTATCTTTAATTACAATAATATTACCAACTGATTTATAATTATCATTTATCAGATTGAGACTATGAGCCGCCAGTTTTGTTAGTGAAAGTCTTATTTCAAAACCTAGCATCTCCGAAACAAAAATTACTACAGGAGATGCTATTACTACCATAAACAATGGCAATATATTTAGTTTACCATACATACTTTCGTATAGGAAAAACCATGTGCAAATAAAAGCCAGAAAATAAACAGAACTTAATCTCAGAAAGAAATATAGGAGTAAAAAAAACAGTGCTGCAATTCCATAACGGATTGATTTATTTACATCTTCTTTTTTTATAACAAAAGGCAAAGCCAATAATAGAAGTATGAAATTAAAATCGAATCTTACATAGAAAGAAAGCTTATCATAGCTCAGATACAGAAAAACCAGGAATGAAATCCCAATTAACCAATATCTGAATGCTTTTGAATTTATAAATTCTTTATCCATCCGAATTTTGATAGAATCTTATTGCGAAAAA
>CAIZXK010000720.1 GCA_903936865.1 uncultured Bacteroidales bacterium
AAAAATACAAAAAAAAATTAAGTTTTTCACTAGAAACAAAAAAAAGCCGTTCTGGAATCAGAACGGCTTTTTATATATAGAATATATGAACGCTTATTTGGTATAATCCATTGCGGCAACTCGTTTGTAACCGTTATATCTCCATTTAGCATTATCTTCAGCTACTTTAAATAATTCGCCAGCTTCTTTAGGAAAAGTTTTCTTTAAAGAAGAGTAACGAACTTCGCTGTTTAAGAAATCCTGGAATTTATTCCATTCAGGTTCTTTAGAATCCAATATAAATGGATTTTTGCCTTCTTCAGCTAACATTGGATTGTATCTGAATAAATGCCAGTATCCACAATCAACTGCCAATTTTGCTTCTTCCTGTGTTTTACCCATTCCGTTTTTCAAACCATGGTTAATACAAGGTGAATAAGCAATTATGATAGAAGGTCCTGGATAAGCCTCTGCTTCTTTCAAAGCTCTGAAGTATTGTCCTTGATTAGCACCCATCGAAACTTGAGCAACATAAACATAACCATAAGTCATTGCCATTGCACCCAAATCTTTTTTACGGATTCTTTTGCCTGAAGCAGCAAATTTAGCAACAGCACCAACTGGAGTAGATTTCGAAGACTGACCTCCAGTATTAGAATAAACTTCGGTATCCATTACCAAAACATTAATATCTTCACCAGATGCCAAAACGTGATCTAAACCACCGTAACCGATATCATAAGCCCAACCATCACCACCAAATACCCAAACAGATTTTTTAATTAAATATTGACGAAGCTGGTAAATTGATTTGCAAGAATCGCAATCACATTTTTCTACCAAAGGAAGAATTTTATTGCTGATTTCTACTGATTTTGCTGCATTTTCCCTGTTAGCAATCCAATCTAAAAATAAGCTTTTCATTTCATCGGTACAACAAGTACAATGCTGAGCATTAGTCATAATCAATGCTAACCTGTCACGTAACTTATTAACAGCGGTAACCATTCCAAAACCATATTCTGCATTGTCTTCAAATAAAGAGTTACCCCAAGCAGGACCTTCACCTTTTTCATTTTTGCAATAAGGCATTGAAGGAGCTGAACCACCATATATTGAAGAGCAACCTGTTGCATTTGCAACCATCATTCTTTCACCATACAACTGGGTAATTAATTTGATGTAAGGAGTTTCGCCACAACCTGCACATGCACCGGAGAATTCAAATAACGGCTGAGCAAACTGACTGTTTTTGAATGTTTTTTCTCTAGGAGCCAAATGAGTTTTGTAAGAAACTTTAGAAACCATATAATCAAAAGAAGGAGCTTCCACTAATTGTGTTTCAAGAGGTTTCATAACCAATGCTTTGGTTTTTGACGGACAAACATCAGCACAATTACTACAACCTGTGCAATCGTAAGGACTTACTTGAATTTTAAATTCAAGACCAACCAATTCTTTTCCAACTGCTTTGATTGTTTTAATTCCTTCCGGTGCATTTTTCAATTCAGTTTCATCCAATAAGAAAGGACGAATAGCAGCATGAGGACAAACATAAGCACATTGATTACACTGAATACAGTTTTCAGGTATCCACTCAGGAACGTTAACAGCTATACCACGTTTTTCATAAGCTGCAGTACCAGCAGGGAAAGTTCCGTCTTCTCTTCCTAAAAACGCACTTACAGGTAAATCATCACCTTTAAGATTATTAATTGGTTCAACTACATTACGGATAAAATCAGGAATATTTCTTGAATCTGTTGTTGGCTTTAATTCAATATTTGCCCATTCAGCAGGAACTTCAACTTTTATTACTTCGCTACCACGATCGATTGCAGCATAGTTCATCTTAATAATTTCCTCACCTTTTCTGCCATAAGATTTCTTAATAGCATACTTCATCTCAGCTTCGGCTTTTTCGTAAGGAATTACGTTAGCTACTTTAAAGAAAGCAGCTTGCATAATAGTATTTGTTCTATTACCTAATCCAATTTCTTCAGCAATTTCAGTTGCATTCATTACATAGAAATTAATCTGGTTTTCAGCCATATACTTCTTCATGTGGTCAGGAAGATGTTGCTTTGTTTCTTCAACATCCCAAATACTGTTAATCAGGAAAGTGCCTCCAATTTTCAAACCCTTGAGCATATCATATCTTTCCAGATAGGAAGGAACGTGGCAAGCTACAAAATCCGGAGTATTTACTAAATATGGAGAACGGATTGGTGAATCACCGAAACGCAAGTGAGATACAGTAATACCACCTGATTTTTTTGAATCATAAGCAAAATATGCCTGAGCGTATTTATCAGTTGAATCACCAATAATTTTGATTGAATTTTTATTTGCACCAACTGTTCCATCTGAACCTAAACCATAAAATTTAGCTTCATAAGTACCTGATGAAGATATACTTACTTCAGGTAATAATGGTAACGAACGGAAAGTTACGTCATCAACAATACCTACAGTAAATTGATTCTTAGGTTCATTTAATTTCATATTGTTAAAAACAGAAATCATTTGTGCAGGAGTAGTATCTTTTGAACTTAAGCCATAACGACCACCAACAATAACTGGTTTTTCAGCTTGTTGATAGAACATTTCCACAACATCCAAATACAAAGGATCTCCATTAGCACCAATTTCTTTGGTTCGATCTAAAACAGTAATGATTTTTGCTGTTTTTGGTAATACATTAAAAAAGTACTTTGAAGAAAATGGACGATATAAATGAACACTTATTAAACCAACTTTTTCACCTTTAGCTACCAAATGGTCAATTACTTCTTTTATAGTATCTGTGATAGACCCCATTGCAACGATGATATTCTCAGCATCATTAGCACCATAATAAGTAAACGGATGATATTCTCTACCCGTTAATTTACCAACTTCCTGCATATAATGTTCAACTAAATCAGGAATTGGTTCGTAGAAACTATTACAAGCTTCTTTAGCCTGAAAGAAAATGTCAGGATTTTGTGCAGTACCTCTTGTAACAGGATGTTCTGGGTTCAATGCCCTGTCTCTGAATTCCTGTAATGCATTGTAATCGATAAGCGGAGCTAAATCTTCGTTTTCTAATACTTCTATTTTCTGAATTTCGTGAGAAGTTCTGAAACCATCGAAGAAATGTAAAAATGGAACTCTTGATTTAATTGCAGTTAAATGGGCAACTCCTGCTAAATCCATAATTTCCTGAACACTTCCGGTTGCTAAAAATGCAAATCCGGTTTGACGACAAGAATAAATATCTGAATGATCGCCAAAAATTGAAAGTGCATGTGCAGCTAACGTACGAGCACTAACGTGGAATACGCAAGGTAATAATTCTCCTGCAATTTTATACATATTCGGAATCATCAACAACAAACCCTGTGAAGCAGTGTATGTTGAAGTTAATGCACCAGCTTGTAATGAACCATGAACGGCACCAGCAGCACCGCCTTCAGATTGCATTTCAACTACTTTTACTTCATCCCCGAAAATGTTTTTTCTGCCAAAAGCAGCCCATTCATCAACGTTTTCAGCCATATTTGATGATGGCGTAATGGGATAAATGGCGGCAACTTCGCTAAACATATAAGCGATGTGTGATGCAGCATAGTTCCCGTCACATGTGATAAATTTTTTCTTTTTTTCCATTTGTATTACTTTTTAAAATACTGATATATAGTGTTTAAACTTAAAAAATAGTCAGCTTGAATTTATGAGCAAAAGTAATAATAATAAATTAGAAAAACAGTATAACATGTAGATTTTTAACACTAAATTTGTGTTTATAGAATGATTATTAAGAATTTGTTTAAATATTTCAAATAAAATTATTGTTTAATAAATTAAAGAATTGTAAGTTTGTAAATCAATTTGTTACTAAAATAATTTTAGAATCAATGACTTTAAATTCTCATTTTGAAAAACTTAAAAGCTGTACAATTTGTCCCAGAAATTGTAATATTAACCGACTTTCTGGTAAAACAGGTTATTGCGGTAGCGATGCAAAATATAACATATCTTCAATAGTAGTTCATAAAGGTGAAGAACCTGTAATTAGTGGTGAAAGAGGAATTTGCAATGTATTTTTCAGTCGTTGCAATTTACAATGCATTTATTGTCAGAATGCTCAGATTAGCTGTAATAAAGGAGAAGTGATTTCAAAACAATATTCACTTGATGAAGTTACAGATACAATTATTTCAATTTTTAAAGAACATCAAATCAACTCATTGGGATTTGTATCACCTTCTCATTATATACCTCATGTAATTTCTATTATTGAAAATCTAAGAACAAAAGGTTATAATCCTATAACAGTCTATAATACGAATGCTTACGATAAAGTTGAAATAATCAGAAGTCTGGAATCATACATTAATATATGGTTGCCCGATTTTAAGTATATGGATAATACGTTGGCAAGAGATTATTCGGATTCAATCAATTATGTTCAAATTGCAACATTAGCTATCAAAGAAATGTTTAGACAAAAAGGTAGTACTATTATAAAAAATGAAGTAGGAATTGCAGAATCAGGATTAATTATACGTCATTTGGTTTTACCAGGAAAAATAGAAAATAGTCTGGCTGTATTACGTTTTATAGCTGAAGAATTATCGCCAAATATTTCAGTTTCCTTAATGGCACAGTATCACCCGGTTGAAAAACTTAAATACCACTCAAACTTAAACAGGAAATTAACTCCAGACGAATACAATATAATTGTAAATGAATTAGACAAACTGGGTATATTTCGCGGTTGGATTCAGGAATTAGAAAGCTCAGATCATTACCTTCCCGATTTTGAAAATAAAAATCCGTTTGAAAAACAATTATAATTGCTTAATTTTTAATTCATCAGCTATCTGATTCAAATCGTCCACAACTTTATCCAACACAGGAATGCCCTCTTTCATTCTAATGCTTTCCCATTCTCTTTCAGGTTCTCCAGGAATAATAATCTTTTCATGTTCAGAATCAGTTTTAGCCATTTTAAAAGTTTGTATCCATAAATCCATTTGAGCTTTAAAATCATCTGCTTTTTGAAAAGCATCAATCCGCATTGCTCCAAAGAAATGACCGGTACCAATACCTGGCTGGTTATCTAATACAGGTAAAAAAGCAACCGAAGGAGGTACAAACGGCCCAAAATTAGCACCTGAAAAAATGGCTGAAAAAATATCAACAATTGAAGCCAAACAATAACCTTTATGACTTCCATGTAGATAATCACCTCCCAGCGGAACTATTGCCCCCCCCTGAGTTAGAATATTTGGATCAGTATTTGGAAATCCATCTTTATCCTGAACATAACCTATTGGAGCTTTTTCTCCTTTCTTATGCATCAAATCGAGTTTGCCCCGGGCAATGGGAGTAGTAGCAAAATCGGCAACAAAAGGAGGATATTTTCCAGCAGGTATAGCAACTGCGATTGGATTTGTACCTAATAACCTATCAACAGAAAATGTTGGAGCTACCAAAGGATTTGCATTGGTCATGGCAATACCTATCATATCATGCTCTATTGCCAACATGGCATAATAACCTGCAATACCAAAATGATTTGAATTACGTACAGATACCCAACCAGTACCTGCTGTTTTTGCTTTGGATATAGCTATGTTCATAGCAGATTTTCCTACAACCATTCCCAATCCGGAATCTCCATCCATTACTGCAGTTGATAATGTTTCATGCACAATATTAATATTGGGCTTTGAATTAATTCTTCCGGATTTCCATAATTTTACATAATCATTTAATCGCGAAACTCCATGCGAACTAATATTTCTAAGTTCTGCAGCTAATAAAACATCTGAAGTAATATCAGCATCCTCAACACTACAACCCATTGTTTTGCAAACATCTAAAATATATTTTCTTAGTTCTTGATATGAATATGTCATTTTTATCAGTTTAAATTTAAATACATTATGCAAAATTATTTAAAAACAATAACATTATGCTGTTATTATTTACTTTTAAATGAATTTTCAAAAAGATATCTTTAAACTATTAATTTACAAGTTTTAATATTTTTACAAAAATAAATTGAGGTTTTAAAATAGTTTATTTCAAATAATAAATTTTCAAAAACCTTCTATTCTATTTAATTCATTAATTTAAAATAAGAAAAGAAATCAAAATAAATTATTTTACCTAAATATTCTTTATTGTGAGTAATTTTTTGT
>CAIZXK010000721.1 GCA_903936865.1 uncultured Bacteroidales bacterium
CGATAATATGTTACTGTTTATTATGTTCACATAATTATCGCCGCTCAACGACACAATTCGGATTCCCTTTACCCATTTTTCGTTGGGAAGCAATATATTCAACACATTGCTTGAAGGATTCGGATAAATTTTAACTTGATTTTCAATAACATTATCCGCAATATCACTTCCGCCTTCATTGTAATAAACGGCTTTATTTAAATAAGTTGGCAAGCTTGCATCGGCACTGTAAACATTGTTATGAAAATAACTTACGTCTAATCCCGAAATATTATATAAAAACATAGTATTACTCGCATTATCAAAGCTTAAAGGATACGTCCACATGTGATCCTGATTGTAAATAAAAGTATCGGCAATTATATCGTAATGAGAAGGAAAGGAAGACATATACAGCTTATTGTCAGCTAAAACGGGTTCAAATGAGGCATCAATAAATTCCTGAAACAAAACGGTTTCAACTACCCTTGTTGATTTGTTCAGACTTAGTATTGCAAATCGGGGTGCTCCTGTTGCTATTCCTACGTTTATGTAAATTTTATCCCCATTATTTATCAAATGTGTATTATAACATGGAAACCACGAATTGTAAGTTGCTGTAATATTAGCTATTGTATCCTGAGAAACCAGGTCGATTATTAAAACAGTGGTATCATAAAGTAAATAGGCTTTTCCCATATCTACCAAAACATCAACAGCCGGGTTTTTCACTTTATTGGTATCCAATGAAAAAAGCAAACTCTTTGTTGTATAATTATATACTTCAAAATAGGGAGCTTCAGTTCTCGATAGTACCAATATATTATTTTCATAGTCAAGCATATTGGCAAAAGTGGTTTCGATGGAATCCGTTTTTTTTAGCGTATTTATATTATAAAAATATATTTTGTCATTTGTAATCAGCAAGTTGTTATCAACGGTAATCAAATCATCCAAATTGGTTGTATCAATAACATGATACTGATTTTGTGGATACTGTATGTACCCCAACTCATCATTGGAAACAAAACCCGTATGAACAAATAATTTCCCTTCCGGTTGACTTAATAATACCAAAGGGAAAAATAAAACGATAAGAAAACACCAATTTTTCATTTTAAACTTTTTTTAATAATAACGAAATAACGTAAGCTCAAATTGCAAGTCAAAGATAATAAAATTTTGAATTTTACACCCTTTTTCCATTTTAAAATTATTAATAAATATACTTAATCTTATAATACATTCCGGCAAAGCAGATTTTATTTTTCTAAAGAGGCAATCAACTAAGGAATAGTTGTATATTTGCCTTATAAACTAACCTATTATTTTAAAAATTATATTATAAATCCAGATTTCTGCAGATAAAGAAAAAGTAAACTGAATCTCTGGAAGCCGGCAACCCATTAATAATTATATTAGAAGATAGAATTTTGTAACTATTATTAATTTACTTTTTGATGTTATCTCAATTAATAAAATAGTTTTTATGAGTTTTAAAAACAGTAAAATAGTAGTTCCCCTTTCTTCTGCAATGATTTTTAATTGCATATCAGCCATAGCTCAGCAAAATGTGCAACGACCAAATATTATATTTATAATGAGCGACGATCACGCATCAAAAGCAATCAGTTGCTATGATGGAAGCATAAACAAAACACCACAGATAGATCGCATGGCTCAAAACGGCATACGATTTACCAATTGTTTTTGTACCAATGCTGTAAGTGGTCCGAGCAGGGCAACCATATTAACCGGACAGCTTACCCATATCAATGGGATGATTAACAATGAAGTTGTTTTTGACTCTTCAAAGCTTACACTTCCCAAAATACTCAGAAACAATGGCTATCAGACTGC
>CAIZXK010000722.1 GCA_903936865.1 uncultured Bacteroidales bacterium
GAACCTCAAAAAATCACCGGGAAAAAAGAAAGACAATAAAGATTCAAGAAGAGAATTTCTCCAAAAAATAGGAGTTTTAGGTATCGGTACTATAGCAATGTCCTCATTTATGAGTAGCTGTGGTGATTCTAATTCTGAAATTGGAGAATCAGGAAGTAAAGTAACACTACTTAATCAGAATAACGAATTGGTAGAAGTAGATTCAGCCTATATTTCAAAATTAAATAAAAATCTTGAACCAAACCATAATAGCTTAGCACGTCAAGGATTACCAGGAAAAAAATTTGTTCTTGTTGTTGATTTGGGTAAATGTAAAAATGCAAGAAAGTGTATGCAGAAATGCGAATCTGTTCACCAACTACGACCAGATCAGCATCATTTAAATGTATTGGTAATGCAAGACAACAGCACATCAGCGCCTTATTACATGCCCAAACATTGTCAGCATTGCGACAATCCTCCATGCGTTAAAGTATGCCCTGTTGATGCAACTTTCAAACGTAAAGATGGCATAGTATTAATTGATAATGAAAGATGTATAGGCTGTAGGTATTGTATTGCAGCTTGTCCTTATACTGCTCGTTCTTTTAATTGGTTCGAGCCATTGGATGCAGAAAAATACAAAGATATTCCTTACGATATTGAAAAAAATGTTCCACAGAAAAAAGGAACTGTTACCAAATGTACATTTAGTGCAGACTGTCTTAGGGAAGACAAGTTACCTTATTGCGTATCTGCATGTCCAAATGGTGTGTATTATTTTGGAAACCAATATGAAAATGCTGTAACCAACGGAACTACCGGTGAAACTATTGCATTGGATGAATTACTTAAAAAAAGCGGAAGTTATCGCTTAATGGAGGAACTGGGTACTGCACCTTCAGTATTCTATTTACCACCAAAAGACAGAACTGTAATTCCGGAAAAAGAACAAGAAAATAATGTTTAATCTTTTGTAAAATGAATGATTATCAAAGAAGAGAGTTTTCAGAAAAAAAGGAAGAGTTTCAGGAAATAGTTGCAGAACTTACAAAGCCTTTGGGTAAACCAAGCAAAAAACTCAAAATCTGGATTGGGTTTTTATTATTCATTATTGGGATGGCTACAATTTCATACATTAATCAAATTGTAAATGGATTAAGTGTAACTGACATGCGTGATATCTCATCATGGGGTTTGTATATTGCTGATTTTGTATTTCTTATTGCAGTTAGCCTCATTGGATCGTTAATAACTGCCATTTTGAAACTTGCCAATATTAAATGGGCAACACCACTTACAAGAATCTCTGAAATTATAGCAGTTGGAGGTTTAATAGCAGCATTACTAATAATAGTTGTTGATATGGGACGTCCCGATAGATTGTGGCATATTTTTATTTATGGTAGATTACAATCACCCATACTTTGGGATATTATAGTTGTAAATACCTATTTGATTATTAGTATTTTACTCTTATATTTACCCTTAATCCCAGACATTGCAATAATGCGTAAAAATGAGATTGGTAAATCAACACGAATGGAAAAAATTTACAAGATACTATCACTTGGATGGCAAGGATCTGATGATCAACATAAATTACTTAAAAAAGGCTTGGCTGTGTTAATGATAATTATTATCCCAGTAGCATTTTCAATACATACTGTAACTTCCTGGTTATTTGCTTCTACATTGAGAATTGGTTGGGATAGTACAATTTTTGGACCTTATTTCGTTTCTGGTGCATTTATGGTTGGAACAGCTGCTGTTATTACAGCTATGTATATAATAAGATGGCAATATAAATATGAGAATTATATTACTGATTATCATTTTAATATGGTTGGGAAATTATTAGTACTTACTTCTCTCTTATACTTGTATTTCAATTTGAATGAGTATTTAGTTCCTGCATATAAGATAAAATCTCATGAAGGGGATCATCTTTCAGCACTTTTTACCGGAGATTTCTCTACTATGTTTTGGTTTGTACAACTAGGAGGAATGATATTACCAATTATTCTTATGATATTCAAATTTTTCAGAAAACCATTGCCTATCTTCTTCATTTCGATTGCAATTATTTTGGGTGCATTTTTCAAAAGATTTTTAATTATTACTCCCACTTTATTGCATCCATTTTTACCAATACAAAATTACCCTGATTCTTATCGACATTACACTCCAACCATAGCTGAATGTATGATTACTTTTGGCAGCATCGCTGGCGTTTTGCTAATCATAACCTTATTTATAAGAATTTTCCCTATAATTCCTATTGCTGAAACAGCTCATGATAGAGAAATTTCAAACGAAATCATTAATAGTTAATTATTATGAAGACATTATATTTAATCCTGTTTTTAATAATCAGCAATAGTGCGGTTTGTCAAATCAAAAAATGGGAGATTTCAAATGAAAATGCCAGTAAATCAAACACGGTTGAAATAAACTATAAAAGTTTATCAATTGGGAAAAACATTGTTATAAAAACATGTGTTTCCTGCCATGGGAATAAAATTGATGGAAATGGTTTGATGAAAAGTACAAGTTTAATTTCAGATTCTTTTAATAAACAAAGTGATGGAATGATTTTTACTAAAATATCAGAAGGGAGAGAACTAATGCCATCTTTCAAAGGTATGTTAAAGGAAGAAGAAATCTGGTCAGTTATAAATTATCTCAGGGCTTTGTATAACCCATCCTTAATACCTCCACCAAAAGATGTTAGCATGGATGTTGAATTAAATGAAGAAATTAAATCAATTACTGCTTTTATATATACAAAATCAGATACAGCAAAAATTCCTTTAAAAGATGTTGATATTCACTTTTATGTAAAAAGGCAATTTGGATTAATGAATATTGGTGAAGCCAATAATTTGACCAAGGAAAATGGGCGAGTTACTGTTTCAATACCTGATAATATTATTGGGGATGATATGGGTAATATCCAGATTCTAGTTAAGATAGAAAATAGTATTGAATTTAAAAATACAGAGAAGAGTTTTACAAAACCATGGGGAGAAGCTTTAAAAACAGATGACAAATGGTATGATAAAAACAGCTTGTGGGGAACATCAGCAAAAACTCCTGTTTGGCTGTTAATGCTTATAATTGGCATATCCAGTATAGTTTTTGCATGTTTAACTTATGTGTTTTTTATAATATATAAAATAAAAAAATCAAGTGAAATTTACTTAAACTAAAAAAAATCATATAATGACATCATTTGATAACATTGAAAAAAGCAAAGATATTGTAACTGCCAGGTTTTTGGAACCAGGTTTTGAATACTGGTTTTCAAATCATGAAAAATTCAGAACACCTTTTCCTCCTGAAATCAGAGAATTACTTAAAGAAAGAACTAAAGAAACTTTTTTTGATTGGTTCTTTGCTATAAAAGATAATGAAAAAGCTAAAATGGAAGAAAATGAATTAGCAGAAATGTTTGAAATGATACTTTTTAACGAAGCTATAAAACTGGTTGAAAATGAAGACCAGAAATTAGGTATTTCGTATCCATTTATACCTAAAATCGGAGATAAAATAAATCATACTGAAAAAGGTGAAGGTATTGTAGAAGACCGGAAGTTAATATTAACAAAAGAGAATAAAAACATAATTGAATTAAGTATCTCTTTTGCAAATACCAAGCAAATATGGAAAACTGCATTTGAAATAACTGAATAATATTATTTAATAAATTAGAAAATATGGCAAAAACAAAAAAATCATTCAAAACATTATTATTTAGTTTTTTTGTAATTTATGGACTAAATGTTAATGTAGCAATTGCACAGGATGGGGCTTTGCTTTTCAAACAAAACTGTTCTGCATGTCACTCAATTGGTGGTGGCAAATTAGTAGGCCCTGATTTAAAAGGTATAACAAAGAAGAGAACCAAGGAATGGTTAACAAAATTTATTATTTCATCAACAAATTTAATTAAATCAGGTGATCCAGATGCAATTGCTATTTACAAAGAATACAATAACTCTCCAATGAAAGATTTTCCTTTAACACAAGAAGAAATCTCAAAAATCCTCGATTATATTGGTGCTGGCAAATCTGGAAATGAGAAATTAGATCCTAAGAAATTAGCTGAACAACACTTTGCAGACTCGATATTAAAAGGTGAAAATATAAAAGATATATTAATAGGAAAAGATCTTTTTTATGGACAAAGAAGGTTTGAAAACGCAGGAGCATCCTGTGCCTCATGCCATAATGCAAGTTACTCGGGTAAAGAACAAGGAGGGAAACTGGCTAAAGATTTGACTAATGCTTTCAAACGTTTAGGTGGATATGCAGGAATTAAAGGAATTTTAAGCAATCCTCCTTATCCTTCAATGACAGAAACATATAAAAACAATACTTTAACTGAGCCAGAAATGGCATACTTGCAACTTTTTTTTAAAAGTTCAGATATGAAGAATAAAAATGGTCCTCAAAAATCATGTAATATTATGATTATTATAGGTTCCATATTAACAATAATTTTTGCAATAGTCATTTCATTTCTATGGAGGAAAAGGAAAAAGCAGAATGTTAATGCTACAATTTACAAAAGACAAAGAAAATATTCAATCTAAAATAAAAAAATATGAGTTGGATTCAAGATCTTATTTCACCTCAAACCAGAAAATGGGAGGATTTTTACAGAAATCGCTGGCAACACGATAAAGTAGTCAGAAGTACACATGGAGTTAATTGTACAGGAGGTTGTAGTTGGAATATTTATGTAAAAGATGGAATTGTTGTATGGGAGGCTCAAGCAATAGACTATCCGATTTTCGACAAAGAATTACCACCATACGAACCTCGTGGTTGTCAGCGAGGGATATCAGCATCATGGTATTTGTATAGTCCGATCAGGGTCAAATATCCATTGATGCGTGGAGCTTTGCTGGATCTTTTTTTACAAGAAAAGAAAAAAACCGGTGATCCGATAGAAGCTTGGCGAAATATTCAGGAAAATGGTGACAAACGGAGAAGATACCAACAGGTTAGAGGTAAAGGCGGACTTCGCAGGGTTTCGTGGGATGATGCTTTGGAAATGATTGCAGCTGCTAATTTATATACAGTAAAAAAATATGGACCTGATCGGATAGCTGGATTTTCACCTATCCCTGCAATGTCAATGATAAGTTATGCAGGTGGATCAAGGTTTTTGCAATTAATGGGAGGATTAAATCTAAGCTTTTATGATTGGTATTGTGATTTACCTCCTTCATTTCCTGAAATGTGGGGTGAACAAACAGATGTTGCAGAAAGTGCTGACTGGTATAATGCAAAATTTGTAGCTGTTATGGGTTCAAACCCAGCAATGACAAGAACTCCTGATGTACATTTTTTTGCTGAATCTCGGCATAATGGTACCAAAACAGTTGTTTTCTCACCTGATTTAAATATGGTTGCAAAATATGCTGATACATGGGTTCCAATTCATGCTGGACAAGATGCTGCATTCTGGTTAGCAGTTACTCATATTATACTTAAAGAAGCCCATCATGAAAAACAAATTCCATATTTTATAGATTATGTTACTAAGTACACGGATAGTCCTTTTTTGGTAGAACTTGTTAAAACTGAAAGTGGTTATACTCAAGGGAAAATGCTAAGGGCTAGCAAAATTGAACAATACAAATCAATTGAAAACGGAGAATGGAAATTTTTAAATATAGATAAAGAAAATGGAAGATTAGTTTGTCCACGAGGAAGTGTTGGTCATCGCTGGGATAGCAAAGATGGAAATTGGAGTACATTACAGATTGATGGAGAAGATAATACTGCATACAATCCATTACTTACATTGCTCGGTATTCAAGAAGACATATTACAAGTTGATTTCGTTGAATATGGTCTTGATAACACAAGAAAAAGAGGCGTTCCTGTAAAATATATTGATACTATAGACGGGAAAGTTGCTGTAACAACTGTATATGATCTTATTATGGCTCAATATGGAGTAAGCAGAGGCTTATCGGGTGATTACCCTGAAGATTATAAAGATAAAAATGCCGCTTATACACCTGCATGGCAGGAATTATTTACCGGAATTGGTAGCGAAACAGTTTTCCAATTTGCTAAAGACTGGATACGTACGGCAGAGGCTACACAAGGCAAATGTATGATAATTATTGGAGCTGGTATAAATCACTGGTATCATTGCAATTTAATATATCGCTCAGCACAAATGGCATTAGCCTTATCTGGTTGTATTGGCAAAAACGGAGGAGGAATCAATCATTATGTTGGACAAGAAAAACTTGCACCAATGGATTCCTGGTCTACAATAATGTCAGCTAAAGATTGGCAAGGACCATCCAGATTACAGCAAACTCCGATCTGGCATTATATTAACTCGGATCAATGGCGCTATGATGGAAACCATACCGATTATAATACTTGCCCTAATAATGAACTTTCTGATTTGCATACAGCTGACATGATAGTAAAATCTGTTAGAAATGGCTGGATGCCTTTTTATCCGCAGTATGACAGAAACAATCTGGATATTGTAAATGATGCAATAGCATCAGGATCAAAAGATGATAAAGAAATTGTAAACTATGTAGTTGAGCAACTTAAAACTAAAAAATTAACCCATTCTGTTGCAAATCCTGATGCTGAAATTAATTTTCCCAGAATCTGGTATATTTGGAGAGGGAATGCACTGATGTCTAGTGCTAAAGGACATGAATTTTTCTTGAAGCACTATTTGGGAACTCATCATAATTCAATTGCTGAAGATGTATCTAAAAATCTTGTCAAAGACATCAGATGGGAAGATAAAGCTCCACAAGGAAAATTTGATTTAATTGTTGATATTAACTTCCGTATGGATACATCAGCTTTATATTCTGATATTGTATTGCCAACTGCATCCTGGTATGAAAAAGATGATCTGAACAGTACAGATATGCACTCATTTATTCATCCTTTACAAGCTGCGGTAAAACCATCATGGGAATCAAAAACAGATTGGGATATTTTCAAAAATATTTCAAGAGTAACATCTGAATTTGCAAAATCATTTATGCCAAATCCTGTGAAAGATATTGTGAACATTCCAATATTGCACGATTCTGCAGGAGAAATAAGCCAACCAGAAGTAAAAGATTGGTTTAAAGGCGAATGCGATCTTATCCCTGGAAAAACTATGCATAATATTGTGGTTCAGGAAAGAGATTACACACAGATTTATAATAAATTTATTTCATTGGGACCTAATGTCAGAAACGGAATAGGTGCACATGGAAATAGCTTCAATTGTTCTGATTATTATGACAAATTGTTAGACGAAGCTGATCATATACAAATAATAAATGGAGTTAAATACCCTTCATTAAAAGAGGATCAGGAAGCTATCAATGCAATTCTTTCATTATCATCATTAACCAATGGTGAACTTGCACAAAGAGCTTATCAGAATGCAGAGAAACGAACTGGTTTGGTATTAACTGATATTTCAGAAGGGTCTAAAAATGTGCGAATAAATTTTGAAGATATTAAATCACAACCAAAAAGGTATTTGAATTCCCCTGTTTGGTCAGGAATTATGGGTGAAGGCAAAGCATATTCAGGATTTACTTATAATATTGAGAAAAATGTTCCATGGAGAACATTAACAGGTCGTCAGCATTTTTATCTTGACCATGAAATGTATATTAAATTTGGTGAACATTTACCAACTTTCAAACCATCACCCAAGCCAACAGTTCTTGGTGATTTAAATAAAACTGTATCAACCGAAAAATTCATTGTACTAAATGTATTGACACCACACGGGAAATGGGGAATACATTCTACTTATACTGATAATATCAGAATGCTCACACTTTCACGAGGAATGTACCCTGTATGGATTAGTGAAACTGATGCTAATGAATTGGGAATAAATGATAATGATTGGTTAGAAGTTTATAATGATTATGGAGTTTATAATGCCAGGGCAGCTGTAAGTTCACGTATTCCAAAAGGGATATGTCTTATTTATCATGCAACTGAAAGAACCTATACAGTACCAAAGTCAGAGGTTAGAGGAAGACGATCCGGAGGGCATAACAGCCTCACCCGTGTAAGACTTAAACCCAATTTGATGGCTGGAGGTTATGGGCAATTTACTTATCATTTCAATTATTGGGGGCCGGTTGGAGTTAACCGTGATGTTTTTGTTAGAGTGCAGAAAATGAAAAAATTAGAATTTTAAATTCAGACATAAAAAAGAATATGGATATCAGATCACAAATAGCAATGGTTTTTCATCTCGATAAATGTATAGGATGTCATACCTGTTCCGTTGCATGTAAAAATATATGGACAGACAGAAAAGGTGCTGAATATATGTGGTGGAATAATGTAGAAACAAAACCTGGTACAGGTTATCCATCAAAATGGGAAGATCAGAAAATATACAAAGGTGGATGGGAAAAAAAAGATGATTCTATTCAACTGAAAAGCGCAGGACATTTGAAGGGACTAACCAAATTATATCATAATCCGGATATGCCCACAATAGATGATTATTACGAACCTTGGAAATACGAATATGATAGTTTATTCGAAGCTCCCGAAGGATCCGATCAGCCAACCGCTCGTCCCGTTTCATTAATTACAGGCAATCCAATCGATATAAAGGCAGGACCAAACTGGGATGATGATTTAGGAGGCTCTCCTGATTATGCTCGTAATGATGTGAATCTTCACAATATAAGCGCAGAAGATAAAGAAGCCATGTTTCAGCTTGAAAGAATGACTTTTCACTATTTACCGCGTATGTGTAATCATTGCTTAAATCCTGCCTGTGTTGCAGCTTGCCCAAGTGGAGCTGTTTATAAAAGAGGTGAAGATGGAGTTGTTCTGATTAGTCAGGAAAAATGCAGAGCATGGAGACTTTGCATTACAGCTTGTCCTTACAAGAAAACATATTATAATTGGTCTAGTGGAAAATCTGAAAAATGTTTACTATGTTTCCCCCGATTAGAATCCGATCAAGCTCCTGCTTGTATGCACTCTTGCGTTGGGCGGATAAGATATCTTGGTGTAATGCTTTACGATGCCGATAAAATAAAAGAATATGCATCCTGCAATGAAGACGAATTAATTGATAAACAACTAGACATTTATCTGAACCCTTTTAATGAAGACATTATCAGAAAAGCACAAAAGAATGGTATTGCAGATTCAACAATAGAGGCAGCTCAAAAGTCACCGGTATATAAATTTGTGAAAGAATGGGGATTGGCTCTTCCACTTCATGCAGAATTCAGAACACTCTCAAATTTGTTTTATGTACCTTCACTTTTACCTGTTATTGGCAAAATGAATGATGGTACTTATGAATCTACGTCTGAAAATCTATGGGGAAATATAGAGGAAACCAGATTACCATTAAAGTATCTTGCCAATTTATTTTCTGTTGGAGATACAAATAGGATAGCATTAGTATTAAGGAAATTGATGACTGTTCGTTATCATAGAAGAAAAGTTACTGTAAATGATATTGATGCAAAAATAGTGGATACTGCATTTAGTGAAACAGGCTATAATGCTGAAATAGCAGATGCTATTTATCGTCTAACATCCTTGGTGAAATATGATGAAAGATTTGTAATTCCGCCTGCTCATCGTGAAGAAGCAATTGAAATGCTAAATAGTACCGATGACCATAAAGGTGAAACAGGGTTTGGAGAGAAAAAAGGAACTAGAAGAGTATTTTAAAATTATGAATATTTATTCAGATATTGCACAATTATTAAGTTATCCTACTATAGGTTTATCTTCACAAATTGCTGAACTAAAAGCAGTTTGTTTAGATAATTCAGCAATAGATATAATGGAATTAGAAATTATTGAAAAACATTTCAGTAATCACGATGTAAATGTACTTCAGGAATATTATATAAAAACATTTGATGTAAATGCGGTTTGTTACCTTGATATAGGTTATGTGCTTTTTGGAGAAGATTCAAAACGAAGTCAGTTCTTGCTAAACATGCAAAATGAACAATTACAGGCAAATAATGATTGTGGAAAAGAATTTCCAGATCATCTTCCTAATGTTTTGACTTTACTTCCTAAATTAAAAAGCAATGATTTTAAAGAAGAATTGATTGTAACAATATTAATTCCTGCTTTAAATCACATGATTGAAAACTTTACTAATGAAGAAAATAGTTATAAATACACATTGAAAATTCTTCTAAAACTTTTAGAAACACAATATGTAAATTCTGATTATAAGCCTTTTATAATTCAAACAAAAGGCGAAGATTGCGGAGGCTTATATGGGTGTGGTATGGATTTTTCAAAATTAAAAAACAAAAGAAAATTTAATTAATAAGAATATGATAGATGCATTTTTATTTATAGGTTTGCCTTATACAGTAACATTTTTATTTGTAATAGGTAGTATTTTAAGAATAAGAAATTACGGATATTCTGTTACCTCTCATTCTTCACAATTTTTAGAATCAAACAATTTGTTCTGGGGAAGTCGTTTTTTTCATTCAGGTATTATATTAATTATTCTAGGACATATTATTGGTTTTCTTTTGCCAAAATTTGTAATTTGGTTTACAACCAATCCCATAGGGCTTTTTATAATTGAACTTTCTGCATTTGCTTTTGCAATTATATCCTTAATAGGAATATTAATTCTTATTTTCAGAAGAATTTTTGTAAAACGCTTATATTCTGTTACTTCAATTATGGATATAGTTGTTTATGTTGTATTGGCAACTCAAATTATTACAGGCTTGTTGATTGCCTATCAACTTAGTTGGGGATCTGTATGGTATGCTTCTTCTATGGTTCCCTATCTTAAATCATTATGCATGTTTTCTCCGGATATGTCAGTAATAAGTTCAATGACATTGCTTGTTAAAATGCATGTAATTACTGCATTCACTTTAATCGGACTCATCCCTTTCACACGTTTGATACATTTTGTATCATATCCATTTTTTTATATCTGGAGAAGTTATCAATTAGTAATATGGAATAAGAATCAAAAAACGATGAGAGTATCAAAAAATACCCGCGAAGGAATTAAACCTAAAAACAATTAATCCTAAATTTTATGGAAGCAATTGCAACTGGAAAATCTCACAGGATGCTATTTTTTAACACATTGGCATTCACTATTTGTTTTGCTGTTTGGACATTCAACGGTGTAATGATCACATTTTTAGTAGATAATGGTATTTTTAATTTTTCAGCTGTTCAAATCGGTTGGTTATTAGGAATCCCTATACTTACGGGCTCAATTTTCAGACTACCGATGGGAATTTTAACAGATAAATATGGCGGTAAATGGATATTTTTCATTCTATTGCTCTTTTGTGCTTTTCCAATGTTTATGTTTTCAAAAGCCAATAGTTTTTCCGATTTTGTATTTTGTAGTCTGGGCTTTGGATTTGCCGGCACAGGTTTTGCTATTGGAATTGCAAACACATCAGTCTGGTATCCCAAACATTGGCAAGGAAGGGCTTTGGGAATTTTCGGAGTTGGAAATGCAGGAGCAGCAGTTACTACCTTAATTGCTCCATCTATTTTAAAAAATCTTACTGATGGGAATTTGCTGGAACAATGGAGGATTTTACCTCAAATCTATGCAGCTTCATTAATTATTATGGCTTTACTTTTTTTATTTTTTACTGAAAACAAAAAACATTCAATACAGGGACGAACGATGAAGGAATTACTAAAACCATTAAAAAGTATAAGAGTATGGAGATTTGGGTTGTATTACTTTTTGGTTTTTGGTTTTTTTGTTGCTGTTTCACAATGGTTGGTTCCCTATTTTGTAAATGTTTATGCAGCTTCTCTTGTAACTGCTGGTTTGTTGGCTTCTATCTTTAGTTTACCTTCCGGATTAATTAGAGCATTGGGAGGTTGGATGTCCGACAAATGGGGAGGCAGAACGGTTATGTATTGGGTTTTTGTAGTTTCAATAGTAGCAGCTTTATTATTAAGTATTCCACGTATGGAAGTTTTTTCTCCAGGAAAAGGTATTAATGCTCTAAAAAAAGGTACAGTAACATTTGTTTCTGACTCATTAATTAAAGTTAATAATAAAGATTATAAGGTTCATTTAAAAGAACTTTCAGATGAAAATTTAGATAAAGATGCTTTAATGATTTTTCCAACAAAAGCAGCCTGGCAGGTACCTATAGTTAAAGTCGGTGATCAAATAAAGAAAAAACAACTTTTGGCGAAAGGTGTAACAAAAATTTATTTCCAAGCCAACCTATGGATTTTTGCTATACTAGTATTTATAATTGGCATTGCTTGGGGTATTGGTAAAGCTGGTGTTTATAAACTTATTCCTGATTATTTTCCTAATGAAGTTGGGGTTGTGGGTGGTATGGTTGGAGTTATTGGTGGTTTGGGAGGATTCTTTGGCCCCATAATCTTTGGATATTTACTTGAATATACCGGATTATGGACAAGTTGCTGGATTTTTTCACTAATACTATCGGTTATTTGTATAACCTGGATGGTGAGAATAATAAAACGCATGAATGCAGGCGTATCAACAGAAATAGCTCAGGATATTGAGCATAAATAAAAATATATTCATTTAAAACAATAAATTATGTCGACATGGCTGAAAAAATGGACTCCTGAAGATAATAACTTTTGGGAATCAGAAGGCAGAAAAACCGCATGGAAAACACTTTGGATAACAACATTTGCATTAATTTTCTCTTTTGCAACCTGGTTTGCAATGAGTGCTATTGTTGTAAAGCTACCAGGCTTAGGATTTAAATATTCTAAGGATCAATTATTTTGGTTAGCTGCTATGCCTGGCCTTGCAGCTGGGTTTTTGAGGATTATTCACACTTTTTTACTTCCTATTTATGGAACAAGAAAAGTAGTTTCTGTCTCTACAATACTTAAATTAATTCCTGTTATTGGTATTGGAATCCTTGTTATGAATCCTGAAACTCCTTTCTGGCTTTTTATGATTTTTGCATTCACTGCAGGATTTGGTGGCGGTGATTTCTCTTCTTTTATGCCAAGCACAAATCTATTCTTTCCTAAAAGATTAAAAGGAACTGCTCTTGGAATACAAGCAGGAATTGGAAACTTTGGCGTTTCTGTTGTTCAGTTTGTTACTCCATTAATAATTGGTGTTGCTACTTATGGTGCTGCATCACAATTTACTTCAATTGATACCAAAGAAACCATAAAGCTGATAGAAAATATGAGTGACAGTACAAGAACTGATTTCTTCAAGTCTCTTGATAAAGATGTTCAAATTAAATTATTGTCAAATGCAAAACCAAAATTATTAGATTCATTGAAAAAAGTATTAGATACTGATGATTCAGGTATAATTTTAGCATCACTACCTAAAAAAGCACAAGCGAAAGCAATATGCTCAGTTAATCCCAAATTGGCATCTAAAACTTTGAAAAAAATTGAGAATAGTGATTCCTGTGTTAAAAATAAAAATATCTATATTCAATCTGCAAGTTTCTGGTTTGTCCCATTTCTAATTATCTTAGCTGTAATTTCATGGGTGTTTCTAAAAAGCATACCTGTAACTGCAACATTTAAAGAACAATTAGACATTTTTGGAAATAAACATACCTGGTTTTGTACCATAACTTATGTTATGACTTTTGGAACTTTTGCAGGACTTTCCGCTGCTTTTCCATTGATGATAAAAGTTCTTTATGGTGATTTTCCCAATGCTCCTGATCCATTAGCTTTTGCATTTTACGGTCCTCTAATTGGAGCCTCAAGTCGTGTACTATTTGGTTTTATAGCCGATAAAGTTGGTGGTGCTATTCTGACTACAATAACAGGAATAGGTATTATTATCGGAGCTTTCTTGCTGGTTAATCTGAATTTGGTTGCTCCTACTTCTTTAGACCAATTTCCTATGTTTGTAGGAGTAATGTTGAGTATTTTCTTCTTCACAGGGATAGGTAATGCAGGTACATTCAGGCAATATCCTATTATTTTCTCTGAGAATCAACGGCAAGCTGCTGGTGTAATCGGCTGGACTGCCGCAATTGCTGCTTTCGGGCCATTTATTTTCAATTCTCTTATTGGAAATAATATAAAATCAAGTGGTGGAGCAAATTCCTTTTTTTATGGACTGCTTACTTTTGCTATTATTGCAACTTTTATCAATTGGCATTACTACAATAGAAAAGGTTGTGAGAAACCAAGCTAATTGCTGATTTTTTCAATCTGATTAAAGAATATCTATGATTAATTTTA
>CAIZXK010000723.1 GCA_903936865.1 uncultured Bacteroidales bacterium
AGAACCGCTCCGCAAAAGTATAATAACCGACGAATTGGCTGATGCCGACGCAATAAGGGATAATACTTTCAGGGGTATTACAGATGCTGTACTATCGGCAACCCGTCATTTTACAGCCGGTATCCGCACAGCTGCCATCAAAATCGACACCGAAGTTATGAAGCATTATGGCAATATCGCAAAAAGAACGTATGAGGAAGAAACTACACTCATTACCAAGTTTATTACCGATTTGCAATCGAAGTATGATGCTGATTGTAGTTTGATCGGCATCAATCCCTGGCTGGTCGAACTTAAGAAAAACAACGATTATTTCAATACTCTTTATTTTAATCGTATTGACGACGAATCAGCAAAAACCCAGCTTCGGATGAAGCAGTCAAAAATGGAGGTTGATGTTGCTTTTAAAGTCATTATAAAGCGGATAGAAGCCTTGATTGAAATAAACGGAGAAGCAAACTACAAGGATTTTGTATTAAAAATAAACGAACTGATAGATAAATACAACATCATACTGGCCCAACGCAAAGGCAGAAATGCAAAAGCTGACGAAAACACAGAACAACTGCTTTAGCATGCAAAAATCAAGAGTCGGGGTGCGGCTTGTAGCTGCACTCATACTAAAATAATTACAACTAAAATGAAAAAACGGTATCTATAATAAAACAAATTAATATCAAATCTGCCAGATTTCAATCTGCAAGTTCCAGCAACAAATCAAATTCCACAGGAACTTTTAATCACAAATCTGGCAGATTTATTAAAACAAACATCATAAAAACAAGACAATATGAAAAAGATTTACATTTTAATAATTGCGATATGCATAAGTGGGATGGTAAATGGACAGTGGGTCGCACAAAATTCTGGGATTACAGAAAGTCTTACTTCAGTCCATTTTGCAGATACTAATATTGGTTATGCGGTTGGAATTAATGGAATAATAGTTAAAACAACAAATGGGGGTTTGAACTGGTCAAGTCAAAACTCAGGAGTCTCAGATATATTATATTCAGTATGGAATATTGATTCATCCAAAATTATTGCAGTTGGTGGGAATTGGATTCCATATGATAACACATCAACTTCAATAATATTAATTACAAATAATGGAGGAATTTTTTGGGATAGTATAATTTTAAGCACAAATAGCATACTTTACTCAGTTTTTTTTCTCAATTCAGATACAGGCTTTATAGCTGGAGAAAATGGAACTATTATTAAAACTATTAATGGAGGAGATACTTGGTTCATTCAAAATTCTGGAACTACTAAGACTCTAAATTCCATTTATTTTATTGATAATTTAAATGGTTATGCAGTTGGAGGATTTAACGCATTTACTAATGTAATATTAAAAACAACCAATGGTGGCACAACGTGGAATTCATTAAATCCGGGATTTTCATCTTCTTTAAACTCTGTTTTTTTTAATGATGTGAATACTGGCTATATTGTTGGATTTAATGGTAAAATATTAAAAACAATAAATGGTGGTTCTACATGGGTTAATCAAAGTTCTGGAACGATTAATAATTTATCTTCAGTTTTTTTTACATCAAATAGTACAGGTTTTATCGTAAATGGAAATGGATTATTAAAAACTAATGACGGTGGAATAAACTGGATAGAAGAAAATATAGGATGCATAGAGATGTTACATTCAATTAATTTCATTAATAATAATATTGGTTATATTGTTGGCTCTAATGGTAAAATTCTAAAAACGACCAATGGAAGCGGAGTTGGTATTTCCGAAAAGCCTTCAATTAATAACTTAACACTCTCCCCAAACCCAGCCACCAACTCACTTACCTTAAACCTAAGCCAGCTAAAAAACCTGCAAAACACTACAGTAAGCATATACGATATACAAGGCAAACTACTTTTGCAGCAAAACAGATTGCAGCCACAAACCGAACTTGATATTTCCGGTTTTGCCAAAGGCATCTATATAATAAAGGTAATAAATGAGAAAGAAACAATGCAAAGCAAATTTATAAAGGAATAAAAAAGATAGTAAGAGCGCGGCTTGGAGCCGCACTCCGATTTTGCCTTAATAAGGCAGAATTTTTTAAAAAAATCATAAAAACAAGACAATATGAAAAAGATTTACATTTTAATGATTGCGATACTGATAGGGAACATTGCAGAGGCACAATGGCAGCAGGTTTTTTATAATAATTGCACAAGTTATAGCTGTTGGATATCAACTTTAGGTGTATCTGGTAATACTATTTATGCAAGTACATCTTATGCTGGAGTATATATGTCTTCCAACAATGGAATAAGTTGGAATATGGCTGATACCGGATTGCAAAAAAATATTGTCAGTTCGTTTGCTCCAATTGGAAACAATGTTTTAGCTGCAACTTCACAGGGTGTTTTTTTATCGACTAACAATAGTGGTAATTGGAATGCAATAAATACAGGATTAACAAATTTAGATGTACGAGCATTATTAATTAATGGTTCAGATATTTATGCCGGTACTATAGGAGGTATATTTAAATCGTCAAACAATGGAAATAGTTGGAATGCAATTAGTACAGGTTTAACAGATACAGCTATTTCATCTTTAGCTGTAAATGGGAATACTATTTATGCAGGAACTTACAGAAGAGGAGTTTTTTTATCAACAAACAACGGAAATAATTGGTCTGCTATAAATAATGGGCTATCAGATACAGCAATTACAAGTCTTGCTATTAGTGGAGTTAACATAGTAGCAGGCACTAAATATGGGAAAATGTTTATTTCTTCTAATAATGGGAATAGCTGGTCAAATGTTTTTATTCCGCCTTATTACCCCAGTGAATGGCATGTCTCATCCTTTGCTACAATAGGGAATACGGTATTTGCTGCAATTATGTTTTCGGGTGTTTATATGTCCAATGACAACGGAAGTAATTGGACATTTGCAAACACAGGAATGTTAGATAGTGTAAATACATTAACTATTTGTGGGAATGAAATTTTTGCTGGAACATGGGTAGGCTTATGTAAGCGACCACTTTCCCAACTAACAGAAATAAATAAAAAATCAATTCAAACGAATTTATTTATCTTCCCCAACCCAGCCACCAATTCACTAACATTAAACCTTGCAGAACTAAAAAACCTGCAAAACACTACAGTAAGTATTTACGATATACAAGGCAAACTACTTTTGCAGCAAAACAGATTGCAGCCACAAACCGAACTTGATATTTCCGGTTTTGCCAAAGGCATCTATATTATAAAGCTAATAAATGAGAAAGAAACAATGCAAAGCAAATTTATAAAGGAATAAAATCAAGAGTCGGGGCGCGGCTTGGAGCCGCACTCCGACTTTACATAATCCAGCAGATTCAATATAGAGGGATTCTGATAAATATATTTTTTGAACCGGATAAGCTTAAAATGGTGGTTTACTATTGTAAGTGCTTTGTAAATAGCTTGTCGAAGGAGTGTTTTTTTTAATTGAAGTTCATACAGGAAAAAGCAATTTATAGAAGTTCTGCAAAAATAATCTGCTGGATTCTGCGTTATAAAATCCATTTTAGCTATCATAAATCAAATGAAATTGAAATCCGGCAGTTTTTATAAAGACTTACTTAAAAGGAAAAACATCAAATGGGCCGTTTTGCTTATTTTGTTTTTCCTTTTCTGGTTTTCATTACCTAAACCCTTATTTGAAGAACCCAATTCAACAGTCTTACTCGATAAAAACGGAGAATTGCTGGGTGCCAAAATTGCTACCGATGGTCAATGGCGTTTTCCCGAAAAAGGGAATGTACCCGATAAATTCCAACATGCAATTATTGAATTTGAAGATCATTATTTCCGTTACCATCCTGGAATAAATCCCGGTTCAACATTCAGGGCTTTGTATCAGAATATAAGAAAAGGTAAAACCGTTAGCGGAGGCAGTACGCTCAGCATGCAGGTAATCCGCTTGTCGCGAAAAAATAAAAGCAGAACCCTGGTCGAAAAATGTATTGAGATGATACTTGCCATGCGATTGGAACTTACCCATAGCAAAAAGGAAATCCTGAGCTTATATGCTTCACATGCTCCTTTCGGAAGCAATGTTGTCGGTCTGGATGCAGCTGCCTGGCGATATTTTGGTGTAAGCAGCGATAATCTGTCATGGGCCGAAATAGCCACATTGGCCGTATTGCCCAATAGTCCTGCATTAATATATCCCGGACGTAATCACAATAGGCTGTTTGAGAAAAGAAATCGTTTGCTCAATAAGCTAATGAAGGAAGGTATAATAAACCAAACAACCTGCGATTTGTCGAAGGCAGAACCTCTTCCCGAAAAACCATTTCCGCTACCTCAGCTGGCAAAGCATCTGTTGGAAAGAGCGGTTAAGGAAGGAAACAGTGGTCAGAATATTCGTTCAAGTATCGATATTCATATTCAGGAAAAGCTGAATGAGATTATCCAGACTCATTACCAGTATTTGAAATCTAACGAAATTCATAATGCAGCAGCCTTGGTTCTCGACGTTAATACAGGAAAAGTGCTGGCTTATACCGGAAATACAAATGGAGATAATAACAGGGAACATGGCAATAATGTGGACATTATCATGGCTCCCCGAAGTACGGGCAGTATTCTGAAACCGTATTTGTATGCCGGTATGCTAACGGATGGTTTATTGCTCCCGACAACTTTAGTGCCTGATATTCCGATGCAAATCGGTGGATTTGTTCCCGAAAATTACAATTTAACGTATGATGGAGCTGTTCCTGCAAAGCAGGCGTTGGCTCGATCGCTTAATATTCCGGCTGTAAAAATGCTGCAAACTTATGGAGTTGAACAATTTTATACGTTATTAAAGAATATGGGGATGAATAGCTTAACCAAAACTTCTTCTCATTATGGTCTTTCGCTCATTCTTGGAGGAGCAGAGGCAAAGCTTTGGGATTTAGCGGGTATATATGCATCAATGGCACGAACGTTAAATCATTTTCCTTTACATAATGGGAAATATAACAAAGCCGATTTTCATCCTCCAACCTATTTAGAAACAGATATAATGTCTGAAGAAAAATTCACTTCACAATCTTCATGGCTCGATGCTGCATCTATCTGGCTAACATTCGAAGCAATGGTTGAAGTATCTCGTCCGGATGAAGATTTGCAATGGCAGCAGTTTACCTCCTCTTCAAAAGTGGCATGGAAAACAGGAACCAGCTTTGGCAACCGCGACGCCTGGTCAATAGGTATAACACCCGATTATGTGGTTGCTGTTTGGGTTGGCAATGCTTCCGGTGAAGGTCGCCCGGGATTAACCGGCGTTGGAACTGCCGCTCCTGTCTTGTTTGATATTTTTAAAACCCTAAGGCCACGAAACTGGTTTGAAATGCCAAAAACTGAAATGTCGCAAATTCCTGTTTGTCGGTATAGTGGTTATCGGGCTTCTTCAATCTGTGAGACTACCGAAATGAGTTGGGTTCCTAAAAAGGGATTGAAAACCAAAGTATGTCCTTATCATCAGATTGTTCATTTAGACAAAAGCTGGAAATTTCAGGTAAATTCAAGTTGCGAATCTGTTGATAATATTCAAAATCTGTCGTGGTTTGTATTGCCTCCGGTTCAGGAATGGTTTTTCAAAAGCAAAAACCCTTTCTATAAAGTACTACCACCTTATCGTCCCGATTGTATTTCGGGCTTGGAAACCCGATCCATGGATATGATTTATCCGGCAAACAATAGCAAAATTTATATTCCGGTTGAGCTCGATGGCAAAACCGGCAGTGCTGTTTTCAAGGTGGCTCACCGCAATCCGCAAACCAAGGTTTACTGGCATCTCGACAATAACTTTATCGGAAGCACTTCACAGTATCATCAAATGGCATTAGCACCCGAAAAAGGGAAACATATACTGACGTTGGTTGATGAAAAAGGGGAGGCTTTAAAAATCATTTTTGATATTGTAAACAAACGGAATGATTAATAAAACAATTTAATTGGTAAAGCGAAAAGATGTAAACTATAAAATAATTTGTATTTGTATTTTTTTTGTATTAAAACTTATATCTTTGCTTCATATAATTATTTTATTCATCAACATAATAGAATTACGAATTTATAAATTTATTTACAATGAAAAAAATTATTTCCTTTATTCCTTTATTCCTATTGCTTAGTTTAAGTTCAATGCAATGCAATGCACAGTTCAGCCTTGATTATGGTTCTGAAAAAGAGATTGCTTCTTTAAAAAACTCAACACTTTATGTAATTATTGATCAGGATGCTCATGAAAATAATCCTGAATATGCAAAAATTGTGGAAGAAAACTGGACATTTTCAAAAGTTGAGATAATTGAAAGTCGCGATTTTATTAAGTATCTGAAACCCGGGAACTTTTTTCTTACTTTAACCACAATGTATCCGGAAGGTTTTAATTTAGAAAAGTCACCCGCTTCATTAATTCATTTTTATTATCAGTTGTGGACACCCGAACCTGATTATTTAAAAAAATTGCAAAAGAGGAATTACAAAAATATTGAATTTAGTAGTCTTGCTAATTCTATGGCATCAATTTCATTAATTTTTGATAAATCAGAGTCTTTTAAAGCAGAAGATGTAATGAGTGGAGAATATTTTGGGAATGGATTACCTTTATATAGAGGACTTGGCGTCTTTAAAAATTATTTGCAGGGATTTCAAAATAAGTTAAGTAACCTCCCCAAAAATGTATATACATTTGTTCATATAAAAAATGAAAAAGAGTTAAAAGCGTTAAAAACCCAGATTTTATATGTTCCATCTACATTTTTGACAGACAATACCGGTTCCTCCATATTAAGTTATACCAAAAACAAAAGACCACTTTTAGATGAAAAAGAAATTTTTGTTGATTATCCTTATGAATATAAGGTTATTTCCATTAAAGAATTAAATGAAAAGATATTAGGTGATGAAACTATTTATTATATAAGTAAACCCACTGAAGTTGAAATAAATGTAACAAATAGCAAAACCGGTGAAATGATATCTCATAGTTTTGTAAAAGAAAATGGAAAAACCTCAAAAAAAGAGTTGAAAGAGTTAATCAAAGATATGAAGGAATTGTAATAAATAATTTTTTTATTTCGGAAAAAGCAATCAATAATCAGTCTGATTGCTTTTTTTATATTTATACTTCAACTATCTGTCTCCTGTATTTTTTCTATCTTTGCAAAAAAATATAGCTTTGATTTATCCTGCTAATATAGAACAGAAATTAGGTTTCGATACCATTCGGCAACACATTATAAACGAATGTATAAGTGTATTGGGCGAAAAAATGACCGAAAAGTTAAAATTCAGAAATGATTTTAAATTACTAAACACTTTACTCGATCAAACAGAAGAATTTCGTCAGATATTGCAGTTCGATAATTATTTTCCTTCACAGGATTATTTCGATTTAACTTCAGAAATTGATAGAATCAGAATTCAGGGAACTTTTATTGAAATACAGGCACTTATTGATTTGCGATTGTCGTTGATTACCATCTTCAACTGTTTAAAATTCTTGCAACCCATAGATGAAGAGGTTAAATATCCTGAATTATACAAAGTTTCCAGCAACGTTAATCTCAATGAAAATTTAATAGCTGCCATTGATAGAATCTTAGATGAAAAAGGGATAATCAGAGATGATGCTTCGGCTGAATTACGCAAAATAAGGAAAGATTTAAAATCAAAAACTGCAACAGCAGAAAAAAAACTAAATCAAACATTAGCAATTGCCCGCAAAGAAGGCTGGACTGGTGATGATGTGTCAGTTACCATCCGTAATGGGAGAGCTGTAATTCCGGTAACTGCATCAAATAAACGAAAGATAAGAGGATTTGTCCACGATGCTTCAGCAACCGGGCAAACCTACTATATTGAACCGGAAGAGGTATTTGAATTAAACAATGAAATAAGGGAGCTGGAGCATGATGAAAGGCTGGAAATTGTAAAAATTCTTACCGAATTCACTGATTTTCTTCGTCCTTATTCGTATGATTTAAAAGAAGCTTATCATTTTTTGGCATTAATGGATTTTATAAGAGCTAAGGCAAAATTTGCCATCAGGATTGAAGGAGTAAAACCATTGTTTTCAGATAAAAACCTGCTGGAATGGTATAATGCAAAACATCCTTTACTTTTTCTTTCACACAAGGCTCAGAAAAAAGAAATAGTACCCTTAAATATTAAATTATCAGCCAAAGATAGGGTTCTTATAATTTCGGGGCCAAATGCCGGTGGTAAATCCGTTTGTTTGAAAACAGTTGGCTTACTTCAATATATGTTGCAATGTGGGTTGTTGATACCAATAAAGCATACTTCTGAAACCGGAATTTTTGAAAGTTTGTTTATTGACATTGGTGATGAGCAATCTATTGAAAATGATTTGAGTACCTACAGTTCTCATTTGCTTAATATGAAAAAGCTGGTAGAAAAAGCGGATGATAAAACCTTGTTTTTAATAGATGAATTTGGAGCAGGTACCGAACCTCAGCTTGGTGGTGCAATTGCCGAATCGATTCTCGAAGCTGTATGTGAAAAGAAAGCCTACGGTGTTATTACAACTCATTATTCCAATCTGAAGCTGATGGCAGGAAAAGTGGAAGGTATTGTAAATGGTGCCATGTTGTATGATACTGAAAATATGCATCCGCTCTACAAGCTTAAAATTGGAAATCCAGGAAGTTCATTTGCATTTGAAATTGCTCAGAATATTGGTTTGCAAAAAGATATACTGGATAAAGCCCGTTTAAAATCAGGAAAATCCCATCTGGATTTTGAACAGCAATTACAACAACTTGAAGTTGATAAAGAAGAAATTACACGAAAAAAACAGGAATTAAAAGTTGCTGATGACTTTTTATCGGAAATGATTGATAAATACCAGAAACTAAGTGATAATCTGGAAAGTTCGAAACGTGAGATTATTAAACAGGCAAAGAATGATGCAAAAGAGCTGATTCATCAATCGAACCGTATTATTGAAAATGCGGTGAGGATGATTAAGGAAAGCAATGCGGATAAAGAAATTACACGTGTTGCAAGAGAGAATATACAGCATTTTGAAGAGAAGCTTGACAAGACTGAAAAATCAGCAAAAAAAGTAAAATCCAAACAAAATCAATCTATAAAAGAAGAAATTGATAAATCACCAATTTTTATTGGTGATTTTGTAAAAATTATCGGACAACAAACTGTTGGAGAAGTAGAATTTATAAAAAATGATAAAGCTATTGTAATTGCCAATTCCATTAAAGTTACACTTCCAATCAATCAGTTACAAAAAGTTTCCAAAAAAGAAGCTCAACAAAAAGCAATTTCTTCCAAGAAAACCAATTATGGAAGTGTAATGACAGAAATTAATGAAAAAGCCGCCAATTTTAATCCATCAATAGATGTAAGAGGCAAAAGAGCTGAAGAAGCCATCATTTTGGTTAAGAATTTAGTAGATGAAGCTATTTTATTAAGTGTGTATGAATTAACGATTTTACATGGAAAGGGTAATGGAATTTTGCGTCATGTAATCCGCGAATATCTTCGAAGTGTTTCTGAAGTTAAAGAGATAAAGGATCAGCATGTTGAGCGTGGCGGAGATGGAATAACTCTGATTAGTCTTAAATAAATCAATAATTTTTTTCGTGATTCTATAAAATAATTCAAAATTATTACATTAAATATCATTTAGTTACAAATTATTTTTAAAAATTAACAAAATAATTCTTTGTTTTGTAATTTTCTGTTGTATATTTGCAGTGTATTAATACGATAGTACACTAAAACAATAAAATAGTTTAAAATGATAGAAATTAATGATTTAGCATTTAGCTACAAAAAAAAGAAGCCGTTGTTCAGTAAATTGAATTTACAGCTTAGCGAAGGGCGAATTCATGGTTTGTTGGGAAAAAATGGAGCTGGAAAAACAACGTTGCTCAAGTTGATTTCCGGTTTACTATTTCCTGATGGAGGTGAAATCAAAACCTTGGGTTATAAACCGGCAAACCGAAAACCCAGCATGTTGCAGGATATTTATTTCCTTTTTGAGGAATTTACATTGCCCGATTTCAGTATTCAGAAGTTTAAGGAAATTTATTCCGTGTTTTATCCAAATTTCAATGAAAATCAGTTTAATGAGTATTTAAGCGAATTTGAAATTCACGACAATGAAAAACTTAATAGTTTGTCTTATGGGCAAAAGAAAAAGGTTTTAATTGCTTTTGGTTTGGCTTGCAATACCAAGCTTCTGATAATGGACGAACCTACCAATGGCTTGGATATTCCTTCAAAAAGCCAGTTTCGGAAAATTATGGCCGGAGCTATTGATGAAAGTAAATGTGTGATTATTTCTACCCATCAGGTTCGTGATCTGGATAATCTGATTGATTCAATTACAATTCTTGATCAACAGGATGTAATTATCAGTCAGCCTATTGAAAAAATTACAGAAAAACTTTGTTTTAAAGCTATATCACAAAATGATACGAATGATAAGATTTACTATTCCGAAAATGGCTTAAGGGGACATTGGGCAGTGGTGGAAAATGATAAAAATGAAGACAGTAAACTGGATATTGAAATGCTTTTTCATGCCACATTTGCCAATAAAAAGAGAATGCAGGATTTGTTTAATAATATAAAAAACAGTTAGTTATGAGCGATATATTTAATTTAAAACGTTTCTGTCTTTTGTTCAAGGAACAAACTTCAAAAAATTTGAAATTATTCTTAATGGGAGCGGTCTTGATTTTTGCAGTTTTGCTGATTTTAGACATTATTTCAATTATTGCAGTAGGTCAAAATCAATTGAATTTCGATGTAAGATTTGGATTTTATCTGTTTTTTATTTTTCCATCGGCCTTTTTATTAAGCAGCAATTGGTTTTCTTACTTAGGTAAAAGAGCTCCCGAAACCGGTAATCTTTTGCTTCCTGTTTCTGCATTTGAAAGAATTTTGGTGGCTTTTATAATTAATGTAATAATATTCAGTCTGGTTTATTTACTGATTGTTTTATCAGTGGAAATTATTTTATTTCAGGATTTTGCCATACTGTATTATGTAACTCATTTCTTTAAATACTATACATTTTATAGCACATTGTTCCTTTTACAAAGTTTATTTTTGATTGGTTCATTAATCTTTAAGAAAGCGGCTATCATCAAAACCGGATTTTCAATATTTGTAATTATGATTATTCTTCAATTAATTAATAATCTGACGATAAGTATTGTTTTCAGAGATATACCCAATTTAAATTATGGTGATATATTTTTTAATCATAATTCAAATTTAGTTCCTCCGGTTTATTTTAGTGCTATAATGAATTGCATACTATACATTGGCTTCCCTTTGGTTTGGGTCGCATCCTATTTTAAATTAAAAGAAAAGCAAGTTTAAATTTAAAAATAAAATAATCATGGAATTTAAAGAACCGCAAGCCATTTACCTGCAGATAGCAGAATTCGTTTGCGAAAAAATATTGTTAGAAAACTGGAAAACTGATGAAAAGATTCCTTCTGTACGCGAACTTGCTGTAGAATTGGAAGTTAATCCAAACACAGCCATGCGGGCTTATGAATTTTTACAAAATCGGGAAATAATTTACAACAAGCGTGGAATTGGCTTTTTTGTATCACAGGATGCAAAAGGAAAAGTGAGTGTTTTTCGCAAACAACAGTTTTTAGAAAGCGAATTACCAGTATTCCTGAAAAATATGAATATTTTAAATATAAGTATTCAGGAAATTGAGACATACTATACAGAATTTATAAAATCTAATAAACCAAAATAAAATGAAAACATTAAAAACCAGCAATATAATTCTCATCTTTTTTGGGATTGCAATCCTGATATTTGTAATAGCACAGGTTGTAAAATCAACGTATTATCCGAATTCTAATTCAGAAAATGCAATGTATTCAACTTTAGAAACTTATAGAATTGAATCTTTTCAATATTTAGTTTTAGATGGATACAGAGAAGTTACTTATGAAGTAAAAACAGGCAAACAATTAAAAGTTGAAGTTTTTACAGATCTTAGAAATTCAGATAGTTGTAAAATAAATTTTAGTAATGATACGCTTTACTTAAATGTTGTTAATTCTCATGGATATACGAACAGCTCAGCTATTCCCGATGTAAAAATTACTGTTCCGCAAGGTTTAGCACATATACTGATAAAAAATGCATTCTGTGATATAAATAGTTTTCAGCAGGATACGTTGAATATTTCAGTAGTAAATGCTAAAACTGAATTTAATTCTGAAAAAAGTCAGAAATATAGTTCAGAATATAAATATATAAATCTTAAAAATTGTAATCTTAAAACCTTTACTTATTCAGGAGGGAACTCAGAATTATCTATTGATAAATCGAATACGATTACAGAACTCAATTTCAACTCAAAAGGGAAAGATTCCAGACTAAATCTGAATGATGTTTTTATTGGAAATCTTAATTTAAATCAGGATTCAGCTGAAGTAATCTTATCGGGTAAAGCGATACAATATTATTTAAAGAAATAGTTTTCAATACTATCTGTAATTTAAAAGCCGGAAAATAGATTTACTTTCCGGCTTTTTTTATAGAATATATGGTTAATTACTTATCGTTTTCCACCAAAACAAAATCCATTTGCTTTTTAGAAATATCTACCCTTATAATCTTCACTTTTATACGGTCGCCCAATTTGTATTTATGACCGTATCTTTGCCCTATTACTTGATAATTATCTTCATCCAGATAGTAGAAATCGTCAGCCATTTGTTTTAATGAAACCATTCCTTCGCATTTATTTCCTTCGAGTTCAACAAAAATACCCCATTTACTTACGCCCGAAATTAACCCAAAGAAAGTCTGGCCAATTTTATCCGACAGATATTCGGCTTGTTTATATTTTATTGATGCTCTTTCAGCATCAGCAGCTTTTTTCTCCATTTGAGAAGAATGTTCGCATTTTGCTTCGTAATCAGCCTTATTTGCAGAAGGTTTCCCATTAAGATACATTTCGAGTAAACGATGTACCATTAAATCGGGATATCGACGAATAGGAGATGTAAAATGAGAATAATATGGGAAAGCCAAGCCATAATGTCCGATGTTATCTGTTGAATAGTAAGCTTTTGACATGGTACGTATTGCGATGGTTTCAATCATATTCTCTTCCCCTTTACCGGCAATATTTTCGAACAGATTATTAAATGAGGTAGCAAGATTTTTTCTGCTGCCCAATTTCATTTTATAACCCAATTTTGACAAAAACTGTACAAATGTGTTTAGTTTTTCTGCATTTGGTTCATCGTGAATACGATACACAAATGTTTTTGGTGTTTCCTTCCCTTTTTTTACACCGATTAACGAAGCAACTTTTTTATTGGCAAGCAACATAAAATCTTCTATTAACCGATTGGAATCCATTACCTCTTTTACATAAACTCCCAATGGTTTTCCTTTTTCATCGAGTTTAAATTTTACTTCAGTTGACTTAAAATTGATTGATCCACTTTTAAATCTCTCCTCACGTAATTTTAGTGCTAATTTGTTAAGTGTAAGCATTTCATCTGCAAATTCACCACTTTCATTGTCAATAATATCCTGTGCTTCCTGATAAGTAAATCTTCTATCCGAACAAATTATAGTTTTTCCAAACCATTCGTTTTTGATATGTGCATTATCGTCCATTTCAAAAACAGCGGAAAAGCATAATTTGTCTTCGTTGGCTCTCAGCGAACAAACCCCATTGGAAAGTCTTTCGGGCAACATTGGGATAACCCTGTCAACCATATATACGGAAGTTCCTCTTTCGTAGGCTTCATCGTCCAAAAGTGTTCCTGATCTAACATAATGTGAAACATCTGCAATGTGAACGCCAACTTCCCAATTTCCATTTTTTAATTTGCTTATAGACAGTGCATCATCAAAATCCTTAGCATCTTCGGGGTCAATTGTAAATGTTACTATATTTCTAAAATCTTTCCTTGTTGCAATTTCTTTATCCGAAATAGTATCTGAGATATTATCAGCTTCTTTTTCAACTTTTTCAGGAAAAAAAAGCGGAAAATTAAATTCAGCCAGTATGGATTGCATTTCCACATTATTGTCACCGGGTTCACCCAGAACTCTAATAATTTCACCAAAAGGATTGTTAGCTCTTTCTGGCCATTCTGTGATAGTAGCCAAAGCCTTTTCTCCATTTTTAGCACCATTCAGATGTTCGAGCGGTATAAAAATATCAACAGGAACATTATTGCTGTCAGGAATCAAAAAAGCAAATTTTTTCGAAATCTGAACAGTACCAACGAAATTTTTTCGTGCACGTTCAATAACTTCAATAACTTGTCCCTCAGGTTTTCTCCCTTTTCTTTTTGGGAATAAAAATACTTTAACCTTATCTCCGTGTAAAGCATGATTGGTGTTATTTGCTGCAATAAAAATATCTTCTGCCTCTTTATCCTGCAAAAGATAAGCTTTGCCGGTTTGTTTCATATCAATTTTGCCAATAACATAAGAATGAGTAATCAGCTTTTCGTTGATATAAGAGGGATTTAATCTGTATTTGCCTCTGCTTTCCTCAATAAGTGCAGAAGTATGACGGAGTTCGTGTATAATATTGATGATTAATTCTTTACTTGCCTTATCGTTAATACCTAATTTTGCTGATACTTGTTTGTAATTATAAGCAGAGAAAGGATCGTTGGCAAATACTTTTAATACATTTAATGCAAATGCATTATCCTCAAGTTTAATGCTTTTATGTTGTTTATTCATTTTAAAAATAATTAAAAATATTAAAAATCTGTATTTTACTGTTTAATTGTAATAGTACTTTTTATTTTAGTGATTACAAACCAGAACCTTTGAAAATTTTATTAAATATATAATTAAAAAACACCTCTTTAAGGTAAATATTTAATAATCAGATTGTTCAATAGTTGTTATAAATCAAAACCAATAGTTAAGTATTTATATTTGCAATCAATAAGAATCTTATTAACTGAACAAAATTACAAAATAATAAGTGATAGGTCGAAATTATTTCTTTTTATGACCAGCAACTGCATAAAATAAAATAACCAAATAGCAAGGTATAGCAATCCAATAGGCTTGTTGTGTACTTTGCAATACTTGAGAAAGCCATCCATACAGTAAAGGAAGAACGGCACCTCCGGCAATTGCCATAATTAGTAATGCAGAACCCATTTTAGTGTATTTTCCAACGCCATCCAATGCAAGTGGCCATATTGCAGGCCAAACAAGTGAATTTGCGAGACCAAGCATAGCAATAAATAACACAGTATAAGGTATGGTAAGAGTAATGGTTTGAAAAGTAAGTAAATCTATAAAAGGAATTTCAATTTGAGAGGAAGAAGAAACCAATACTGCAGCTAATGTTAATACAATACCCAAAGAAGCACAAATTATCAATGCATTTTTTTGAGAAATCACTTTTGGTATAAGAGCTACACCAAAGAAATATCCAATTACCATAAAAATCAACATCAAAGAAGTGAAATATTTAGCCGAACTCATTGCAATGTTTAATGATTCGCCATAACGAATTATTGTATCACCAGCAATTACTTCCACTCCCACATAAAAAAACAATGCAATAACACCCAAAATCAAATGAGGATAGCTGAAAATACTTTTATGAGTACTTTCTTTTTCGTTATTTACTTCTTCTTCAGGATTAATTTCGGGCAGATGAGCTAAACGAACCATTAATGCCAATGCTGCTAAAAAGCCAGTCATAAATAAGTAAGGTATGATCATCCGATGTGCAAGTTCGTCGAGTAATGCCGCACGTTGAGTTAAATCTGTAAGTCCGGCTAAAGTTTCTTTTATATGTTCTGCATCTTTTAATAGAATGGATGCAAGTAAAATTGGAGCTAAAACTCCTGCCACTTTATTGGAAATCCCCATAATACTTATTCGTTTAGCTGCACTTTCTATAGGCCCGAGAATGGTAACATAAGGATTTACTGCGGTTTGCAATAATGCCAATCCTGTTCCCAGAACAAATAAACCTGATAGAAATAAAATATAGGATCTGCTTAATGCTGCAGGAATAAAAATCAGTGCACCTAAAGACATAATTGCTAAACCTAAAGTCATTCCATTTCTGAAACCAATGCGTTCCAATATTTTAGAAGATGGAATCGCCATAACAAAGTAAGAAATATAAAAGGCAAATGTTACAAGGTAAGCAGCAATATCACTGAGTTCACAAGCCGTTTTTAAAAAAGGAATTAAAGCTCCATTGAGCCAGGTAACAAAACCAAATAAAAAAAATAATACTCCGATTAGTGAAATTGAAAAAAGATATTCAGACCTGCTATAAGTTTGATTTTTAATTGCCATAAATTATAATTTGTTGCAAACCTACATTTTTTTTGGGAAATAAGAAAATAAATATGTTTTTCAATTGTATAAATTTTAAAAAAATTCCAGAATCAAATAAATATATACACCTGATAATAAGGATATTATAAGCGTAAGTTGTAATTAATTTATCTGTAAATCAATATATTTGTAAATCAATAGTAATAAAAATATAATATAATCAAAAAAATATTTCAAAAAAGATACATAATTGAAACATTTTTAATATCTTTGCAGTCTGAAAATTGAAGTTGAAAAGGATGTTATTAAGATATGAACATCAGTAGCGAGAGATATTTTTGAGGGGGCAATAGTCCCCTCTTTTATTAAAAAAATAATATGATAAGCAAGCAAAAAATTGCAGATTTAATTGAAGAGCATCTTGTTGGTAGCGATAAGTTTTTGGTTGAATTTAATGTAAGTACTGCCAATAAAATTATTGTATTTATAGATGGGGATCATGGTGTTACGATAAGTGATTGCATAGCACTTAGCCGTCATATCGAATCAAATCTAGATAGAGAAACTGAAGATTTTGAATTGGATGTTTCATCAGCAGGTTTAGATTTAGGATTGAGAGTAAAGCGTCAATATGTAAAAAATATTGGTAAAAATATTGATATTAAATTAAATGACAATACAAAAATCACAGGTTTGCTCAAAGGAGTTGAAGATGATTTTATAACGATTGAATTACCGTTGAACAAAAAGAAAAAGAAATCTGAAACTGCGGAAGATTTGATCAAAAGCATTGAATTTAAAAATATTAAAGAAACAAAAGTTGTAATAATATTCAAATAAACTGAAGTTACATTTTAAAAATAGCTTAAAATGGAAAATATTAATTTAGTAGAAAGTTTCTCGGAATTTAAAGAATTTAAAAACATCGATCGTGAAACCATGATGCGAATTCTGGAGGATGTTTTTAGAAGTATGTTGATAAAAAAATATGAGTCGGACGACAATTACGATATTATTGTAAATATTGACAAAGGTGATTTGGAAATATGGCGCAATCGTATAATTGTTGCTGATGGCATGTCTGAAGATGATAATCTTGAAATTGAATATTCTGAAGCGATAAAAATAGAACCGGATTTTGAAATAGGGGAAGAGGTTTCGGAAGAAATAAAAATGAAAGATTTCGGAAGACGTGAAATTCTTGCAATCCGACAGAATCTTGTCTCCAAAATACAGGAATACGAGAAAAATAATGTATATAAAAAGTATAAAGAAAAAGTAGGCGAGATAGTTACAGGTGAGGTTTATCAGGTTTGGAAAAAGGAAATCATGGTGCTTGATGATGAAAATATTGAGCTGATTTTACCAAAATCAGAACAAATTCCTTCCGATTTTTATAGAAAAGGGGATACCGTTCGTGCTGTTGTACTTATGGTTGAACTTAGAAATAATACTCCACATATCATATTATCAAGAACTTCTCCCGTATTTTTGGAAAGATTATTCGAAGGTGAGGTTCCTGAAGTATATGATGGTCTTATAACCATTAAAAATATAGTCAGAGTACCAGGTGAAAAAGCTAAAATAGCAGTAGAATCTTATGATGACCGCATCGATCCCGTAGGCGCATGTGTTGGTATGAAAGGTAGCCGAATTCATGGTATCGTGAGAGAATTAAGGAATGAAAATATCGATGTAGTAAATTATACTACTAACCCTGAATTATATATAACAAGAGCATTAAGTCCGGCAAAAATTTCATCAATTAAAATAGATGAAAAAGCAAAAAGAGCTGATGTTTACATGAAACCTGATCAGGTTTCTTTAGCAATTGGTAAAGGTGGTTATAACATTCGGTTGGCCGGTAGATTAACAGGTTATGAAATTGATGTTTACAGAGATACAGATTCATATGTTGAGGATGTAGATTTACAGGAATTTTCCGATGAAATTGATCAATGGATTATTGATGAATTAAAGAATATTGGTTGTGATACAGCTCGCAGTATATTGGATTTGAGTATAGAAGAGCTTGTAAATCGTACTGATTTGGAAGAAGAAACCATTCAGGAAGTTATTAGAATTTTAAGGACAGAATTTGAATAACTCAGCCACTTAACATTTTAAGAGATAAATATATAAATTAAATAACTGCAAATTCAAGGAATAAATAAAAAAACAGATGGCAGAAGAAATTAAAAACATCCGGTTGAGCAAAGCTGCAAAAGAATTTAACATTGGTATTACTACCGTTGTTGAATATCTTTTAAAGAAAGGGCACAAAATAGATAACAATCCGAATACCAAAATTTCGGATACTATGTATGCACTTCTCCTTAAAGAGTTTCAATCAGAAAAAAATGTTAAGGAAGTAGCCAAAAAAATCGGGTTGGAATACACAAACCGTCAAACATTATCAATTGAAAACCTTGAAAAGGATAAATTTGAGGATGAAGAGGACGACCTTCCCGAATTTAATATTAAAAATATGGCTTTTGCATCTGATATTAAAAAACCAGATCATAAACCAATTGTTAAAGAAGTTCAAATACATGAACCTGAGCAAATTCCATCTGCTCCAGTCCTTGAAGTTTCTTCCGAAGAAGTTAAACCTGCAGAAATTAAAGAGGTGGAAGAATCTTTAACCGAACATAAAGAGTCTGAGGTTAAGGATAAAGAAATTATAGTTATTCCGGTTGAAGAAGATATTATTCCTAGCGTTGAGGTAATAATAGAAGAGGAGCCAATAGTTGAAGAGCAAGTAATTGAAAATCGAAAGGCTAATGTAATTATAGAATCTGAATCAATAGGTATGGAAATTGAACCTGTTGAAATAATTGAACCTGAGGTTTTTGTAAGTAAAGAAATTGAGAAGGAAATTCAGGAAGAAATAATTGAATCTGAAAATGAGGTTGTTTCTGAAGAAGAGCCTATAAGTGAACCTGTTAATGTAAATGAAATTACAGATGGCGATTCGGAAAATAAAATAAAAGTAATTGGAATGGTTGATTTATCAAAAATCAATTTAAAAACCAAACCGGATAAAAAAAGTAAAGCGGAAAAGGAAAAGGAAAAGGAAACAAAAAAAGCGGAGATTAAAAGCAAACAAA
>CAIZXK010000724.1 GCA_903936865.1 uncultured Bacteroidales bacterium
AATTAAAAGTTAGTTTTGCATATTGGATTATAAACTAATAATTTGAAAACTATGGTAAACAAAGACGAAATCAGAAAAGAAATTGTAGAAAGATCAAAGGAAGTATTTACCTTATATGGTTATAAGAAAACCAATCTGGATGATATAGCAGTTTCAATAGGAAAGAAAAAAAGTTCGCTTTATTATTATTTTGAATCAAAAGAGGATATTTTTAGAGCATTAATTGATTATGAATCAAAAATTTTACTAAAGGAGTTAACTGAAAAAATCAAAAATGAGTTATCTCCTATTGATCAAATCAAAGTATATATTATATATAGATACAAAAAATTATCTGAAATAATTAAACAATACAATGTAATGCAAAACGATTTTTTAAATTATATTCAATTGGTTTATAGAGTAAGAGAAAAATATGATCAATTGGAAATTAATTTACTGGATTCTATATTAGCTGATGGAATTGATAAAAGCATTTTTAGTTGCGAAAACACTATGCTTACTGCAAAAGCCATTCATATTGCATTAAAAGGGATTCAAATGCCATTTATAACATCTCCTGTACCAAGTGATATGGATAGGCAACTAAACGAGGTAATTAATGTAATTTTTTATGGTATTGTCAAAAAGATTTAATACCATTATATTAATTATCATCAGTTTACTCTTAAAAAAATAACTGTTAGTTTTAAAACTTCTGATAATTTTCGGAGTTTTTGCTAACAGTTTTTTTATTTAAAAGGAATTAAGAAAAAAGATTAAGCAAAATTAATCCTTTATAAACTTAAAGAATTGCTTGATATTTTTTCCATTTATATTTCCAATATAATATCCGGCTTTTAAATCAGCAACATTCAAACAATCAAACATTGGATTAAGAGTCGATTCTAATACCTTCATTCCTGATAACGAATATATTTCAATGCTTGAATTTTGATTTAAACCTAAATTGAAATAAAGTTTGTCTTTTGCCGGAACTGGAAAAACTTCTATTTTTGTATTTGAAATCATCAAGTCGGTAATCCCTGTAAATGGATTGTAAGTTACTCTGAGGCTATCCATTACAACTGGAGTTAATGGCAAAATATTTGAATTTACAGGAACAGCACCAATAGCCTGAACAACAGAAAAATTAGAAATAACAATTCCAAAAACAGGATGTGCCGAAGTTAATGGAGGTTTATTATAATCCAGAAAAGTGTTATTTACCAGATTTATAAAAAATTGGCTTCCACCAGTATTAGGACCACTATTAGCCATTGAAATGGTTTTCTGAATATTACTTACAGTACTGTCAAATTCGTCAGGAATTGTATAACCCGGACCACCATAACCAGTTCCTAAAGGATCTCCGCCTTGAATCATAAAGTTGTTAATAACTCTGTGAAAAATAATACTATCGTAAAACTTCGCATTTACAAGTGAAATAAAATTACCAGATGTAATTGGTGTATTAGTATCATACATTTTTACAATAAAATTTCCCTTTGTTGTATAAAAAGTGATTTCTGTCTGTGCTTTTACTTTTATCGTAATAAATGAAAATAATAGCAACGTAATTATAAAATAAACCTTTTTCATATCTATAATTTGCATTAAAATTTGCTTACAAATATACGAATCTAAATAGAAAATACATTGATTTTAAAATATTTTTCAAATATTCATCAGATATAAATGAATAAACAAAATGATTAGCAAAGTTTACAATTCTTATAAATCATTCAATATATGCATTTTAAAAAAGTGAGACAAATAACCTTCCTTTACTTCTTAAAAGTGAGACCTTTTTTTCGAAAAATGAGTCTTGTAATTTATTTTTTTAAAATTATTTTGCATAAAATTTAATAAACACATGAAAACAGCCATAATTTATGTTTCCAAACATGGAACAACAGAGAAAACAGCACATTATATCCAAAAGAAATTAGGTGCAGAAAATACCCAATTATTTAACCTTAAAAGCAATGCTAATTTCGATTTATCATCATTCGATCAGATTATTGTAGGCGGTTCAATCCATGCTGGAATGATACAAAACAGAATTAAAGATTTTTGCAGCAAAAACACACTTACCTTGCTCGAAAAGCGATTGGGCCTTTTTATCAGTTGCTTTTACGAAGGTGAAATTGCACAAACTCAACTCGAAAAAGCATATCCGGAAATACTAAGGAAACATGCGATAAGTTGTCAGAATATGGGTGGAGAAATGCTGCTGGAAAAGATGAACTTTTTTGAGAAACTTATTGTTAAAAAGGTAGCCGGAATCAGCAAAACCGAATCAAAGTTAAAGAATGAAAATATTGAATTATTTATCAATGAAATGAGTAAATAAAAACCAATTTTCAATTTTGATTTTATAGATTTTCAACCTATCATTTCCAAAAAATCATTTTCAGAAATAATGGGTATTCCTAAATCGTTTGCTTTTTTAAGTTTTTCGGGACCCATTTTATCACCTGCAAGTACGTAATTCGTTTTTGCAGAAATAGAACCCACATTTTTCCCTGCATGCAATTCAATTTCAGCTTTAATTTCATCACGCGTAAATTTTTCAAATACACCACTCACTACAAAAGATTTTCCTTGTAATTTTTGTGAAATTGTTGATGAAATATCTTCCTTCAATTCAAACTGAAGTCCTTTACTTTTTAGATTATTTATAATTTCAATATTCTTTTTTTCTTTGAAAAAAGCGATAATACTTTCTGCTATTTTTTCACCAATTTCATCCACGGTAATCAGATCATCATAAGTTGCATTTATCAAATTATCAATACTTTTGTAATGTTTTGCCAGTTTCTTAGCAACAGTTTCCCCTACAAACCTAATACCCAAAGCAAATAAAACACGTTCAAAACCAATTGATTTGGATGCATTAATACCTTTCAAAATATTTATAACTGTCTTTTCTCTGAAACTGATTTTCTTTTGTTTGCCTTCATCATCAGAAACAATTATTTTTTCAAGTCCCAATAAATTTGATGCTTTCAGATTATACAAATCAGAAATATTTTTAAGCAACCCATTATCATACAATATTTCAATTTTCCCTTCTCCAAGGCTATCTATATTTAATGCTTTTCTATGTATAAAATGAACTAATTTACCTTTAATCTGAGGTGGGCATTCATTTTCATTCATGCAATAATATGCAGATTCACCCTCTTTTCTCACTAATATACTGCCACACTCGGGGCAAAATTCAATAAAATTAAATAAGGACGAAACATTTGTATTTCTTTTAACAAAATCGACTCCAACAATCTTTGGAATAATCTCTCCCCCCTTTTCAACAAAAACGGTATCTCCAATCCGAATGTCCATATTTTCGATAAAATCTGAATTATGTAAAGATGCACGTTTAACTGTAGTACCGGCAAGCTGAATAGGTTCTAAATTAGCAACCGGAGTAACTGCTCCAGTTCTGCCTATCTGAAAATCAATAGAAAGCAAAGTTGTAGGTACACGTTCGGCTTTAAACTTATATGAAATTGCCCATTTAGGAGATTTTGCTGTAAATCCCAATTCGTCCCAGAGTCTATAATCATTAACCTTAATTACTATGCCATCAATATCAAAAGCCAGTTCTTTTCGGGCAATATCCCAGTAATTGATAAACTCATAAACTTCTTCAATGGATTTGCACTTTACCAAATAGTTGGGGATTTTAAAACCCCATTCTTTTGCTTTAATTAAATTTTCATAATGTGATGAAAATGGCAACTCTTTACCCAGCAAAAAATAGAGGAAGCAATCCAGCGGTCTTTTAGCAACTTCTTTGGAATCCTGCATTTTCAAACTTCCGGAAGCAGCATTTCTTGGATTTGCAAAAGGCTCCTCCCCTATTTCCAACCTTTCTGCATTCATTAAATCAAAACCTGCATGAGGAAGAATAATTTCACCCCTTATTTCAAACTCATCAGGATAATCACCTTTTAATTTCAAAGGTATGCTTCTGATGGTTTTTACATTTGATGTAACATCATCACCCTGAATACCATCACCACGTGTAACTGCTTGTATTAATAATCCGTTTTTATAGGTCAAGCCTATGGCTACGCCATCATATTTTAATTCGCAAACATACTCAAAATCAATATATATTGATTTTCTAATCCGATTATCAAAATCTTTTAATTCTTCTTCTGAATAAGTATTTGCTAATGAAAGCATTGGAGATTTATGCTTTACCTGAATGAAATTTTTAATAACTGCACCTCCAACTCTTTGTGTTGGTGAATGTGGCAATAAAAATTCAGGAAATTTAGTTTCTAAATCAGACAGTTCCCTTAATAAAACATCAAATTCAAAATCAGAAATAACAGGTTTATCCAATACATAATAATTATGATTTTGTAAATTCAGATAATCAATCAATTCATCAATCCGTTGCTTTGCCTTTTGTCTTTCCATAACATTGTTTTAATGTAATTTCCTGAAAACCTGATATATTTATACAGATTTCAAGTTTTTATAGAAGTATAATTTGAAGTAATTATTTAAATTCAGTTTATCAAATTATTCAACTTTTTAATATTTATTTCCCAATTAAAATTATTTTTTACAAATACCAATGCATTATTGCTTATTTCATCTCTCATATCACTATATAATAATAACTTAACTATACAATTTGCAATTTCATGAGCTGAATTACCAAGCAAAATCTCTACCTCATTTTTTGCATGTAAAGCGTTATTACATAATCCAGTACTAACACATGGAACTCCCATTGCCATCGCTTCTAAAAGCTTATTCTGCAAACCAGTCCCAATACGCATTGGAGCAACAAAAACCCTTGAATTTGCATAACAATTTCTCAAATCATCAACCCAACCAGTAACCGTTACATTTGAAGAGTTTAGCTGACGAACCAATATTGTAGGATTAGCACCAGCAATTTGTATTCTGACATCCGAAATTTTTTCTTTAACCAATGGTAATATATCATTTACTAAAAATAGAGCTGCATTTACATTAGGAGGATAGCTCATATTTCCGGTAAAAACAATATCATATTCCTTTTCGCAATTAATTGGTTTGTAGTAATTAAAATCAACTCCATTAGGAATTATATCAATTTTATTTTTTTGTGGATGTGTAATTAAATCTCTATCGGTTTCAGAAATTATTAATCTAGTATTGAATAATTCAAATACTTCATTTTCATAAGCTACCAATCTCTTATATTCCTCTTTTAAAAGTGGTTTCAAATAAAATTTTGAAATCTGAATTCTTCGCTTTACACCATAAGAAAATACATCCTGATAATCAATTGTTTTTGGAATTTTTATATTCTTCACATATTCTGCCATTCTAACTAACTGACAAAAAATGTGATCAGGTTGAATTTCAGCAATGTAATGGTCAATTTCATGTTTAATCTTTTGATTTGTAAAATAAGCAACCTGAAAAGGCAACTTAGAAAAAATTGCATTAAATAAGCTAATCAGAATTTGAATTTTACTTAGATTTATAATTTTTATTCGCTTACAATAAGGCTGTATTGCTGCTAAAGCAGCTTCCGAAGTTTTATCTTCATTAATACAAAACAGATAAATATCATGATATTCAGATAAATATTTAATAAAATTAAATGCTCTTAATTTATCACCTTTATCTAAAGGATACGGAACCCGGGATAATAATATAA
>CAIZXK010000725.1 GCA_903936865.1 uncultured Bacteroidales bacterium
AAACATCAAATCCTACTGATATATATGCACCCAAAGGTGCAATATGATTTCTCCTGTAAATAACAAAGTCGGCACCAAAACCTTTTGTAGAAAATGTATTGATGTTATCATAAATACTAATGCTATTGCCAAAAAGATTATACATACTTTCGAAAGAAGTCACATGAAATTTTATGGAATTTTTTCTATTGATAACTCTTTCATATTCTAATGAATAGTGATCGTTAAAACTGAAATATCCATTTTCACCATTTTTATTTGGCATTACAAAAGAACTCTTCATAAAGAGATTTGCACTGATAATGTTTTTTTTACCAAGGAAACCGGAAACTTGTGCGAAAATAGTTGCTGATAGTAAACAAAATAAAATTATCAATTTTATTGCTTTCATTGTCTTCATTTTAAAGTTATAATTTATTTATCTTTGGTTTTTATCTGATTAAAAGTATCATAAACCCTTGAATTCAGAAAAGCTTTACTATCCGACATTTCAATGGTGGAAGTATTGATAAATACCTTTTTCCCTGTTTCCATGTCAACTACCAGATTATAATACATGGTTCTGAATGCAGGTCGGAAAAAATACTGCATAGTAAGTGGCCAGGTTACAGGGCTGGCAGCACTATAAAGCAGGTATGAAAACACTCTGTTGTCAATCTGAGATGCTTTTGCAGAAATTATACCTGTAATATTCAGATAGTTGGTGTTATGCTCCGAAATTATACTTTTAATATCCTGTGATAGAAAAAATATTTTATTGCCGGAAGTTTCCCAGTTTGTAAACTCATCTGTCCAGTCGTTTAACAATAAATGCTTGTTATAAAGATCGCTGCCTTTGGTTTTAAAATCAGTAGTTACTACTATATCCATCTCTAAACCAACTCTTTTTGCATTGTTTTCCAATAATGCAATGTATTCCAACTGGCTTTTTTCTGTATCAAAATATCGTAGTTGTTCTTTTTTGCGGAAATCGAATTTGATATAAAAAGGATTGTATAATAAAATTTTATCAATTCCTAACTTAAATCCTCGTCTTTGCAGATAACCAGATGTAATCATTTCTTCATCTGAGTCTTCGGTATCATTATCGGTTAATTGCTCGTCCTCATCGTCTTCATCGTCTTTATTCTTATTTTTTTTATTTTCTGATTTTTTTATTTTCTTTTTTGTAGCTTTTACTTCCTCTGCATCTTTTATTGCTTTATCAAAATTGTTAGAAAAAGCCTTGTTGTTCAGTAAACCTGCAAAAATGTAATTATAGAAATCAGCCTCTTTCTGACTTTTCTTTTTCTTTTCGATGTTTCTGATTTTCGATGATTGCTTTTGGATACTATCGGTTTTCTCTTCAGTTACTTCTGTTTTGATAATCAGTTGCGATTGATTAATAAAATCCTTGAAACCTGCCTTATGTTTAACAACCAAATCTTTAAACATGTCTTCTTTAATTTCATTAAGATAATTATCATTTGGATATTTTTGCGAAGCTTTAAAAATATATCTGATGGCTAACGCATTTAGTTCGTTCGATTTAATGTTTTTGAAAATGGAACTCACGGCATGAATTTCTCCTTCTGATTTTTTTAAATTTGGAATTACATCTCCAATGCTTCCAAAGCTCTTATATTTGGACAAACCATAAAGGGATGCAGATAGTATCTTATCGATAAACAAGTTATCGGGATATTCCTTTTTCATTATCCAGGCATTGTAAAACGATTGTGTGAAATTCTGTTCAATTACAAATAGTCTGAGACACTCAAAGCGAGCCATATCGCGAATGGCTTTAAAATTGTCGTTTCCGGAAGGATTAATGATTCTATTTGTATTATTTTGCTTTTCAAGGCGTTCCTGTAAGGCTTCTCTTCGTTTTTTTAAATTGGGATGTGTTGAGTTTTCATCATCATAATCATCACGTGCTTTTATTGGATTAATCGCTTCCGGAAGATATTTTTCAGGAAAACTAAACATACTATCAGTTAGAAAAGTCTTGTCAAAAGCTATTTCATCAAAAGGCAAATAAGCATATTGCAATACATCGTAGGTTTCCAATGCCTGATTTAAATCATAATTGGTTTTTAAATAATAATCATTAAAACCATTTTCGTCTGATTCATTTTCCATTTCACGCGAACGGAAATGCGTTTTATACAATGCTCCTTTTGTTGAATTGGATTTTAAACCATTATCATCTCTTACTATTTTATCTTTTTCCAGGTACAGATCAATATTGTGTTTCTTAATATAATGTATAAGTTCATGCGATAAAATATAGGCTAATTGCGATTCACTTCCAGATTGAGCAATAAGACCCAAATTAACAAACATGATACCTTTGTCTGTAGCTGAGGCATTTACAGTTGGTGTTTTGAGAATGTAAATGCGGATGCTTTTTCTGAGTTCAGGTTCACTTATCAGAATCTTATCCATTATCTTATCCACATATTCGTTGATTGGTGTATTGTAGAGAACTATGCCGCTCATGAGAATCTGATTAAGATAATAGTTGCTTTCGCGAAGGAATTTTTCCTTTATTTTTCGTTCGCTACGACTGCTTTTTATCTTATCCAGATTGTCTTTTTCTGATGTATAAGCCTCTGTAAATAAATTACATAAATCGTCAGGGATTGTGCCTGAGGCTTTTAAAGGAGTATAATTGTTTTTGAAATCACTAATCTTTACAAACGACTGTGAATTTGAAAAGCTATGTATTAATAAAAATAACAGTAAGCTTATAGCTATTTTTTTCATCTTTTAGAAAATTGATTAATTGTATAATTATAGTGCAAACATACAATTATTATTTAAAAGTACAAATTTTGATTTACCCATTTTATAATGTCTTAAAATAAGTAAATATTTATATTAATTGTTTATAATTAGCC
>CAIZXK010000726.1 GCA_903936865.1 uncultured Bacteroidales bacterium
AAAATTACTTCTGTAAATTTTAGGTTGAGATATTTGTAAAATGAGTTTAACATGAAATCCATTTTACAATTTGCAACGAATTATAAAGAGTAGATAATTTATATTGAAAACCTATCTCCCCAAATAAACAATTAAAACAGAAATGTCAGAAGGCGAAACACCAGATATTCGCGAAGCCTGACCTATCGTTTTTGGTTTTATTTTAGTAAGCTTTTCACGTGCTTCAAAAGAAAGCGATTTTAACTTATTATAATCAAAATTTTCATGAAGAGTAATATCTTCAAATTTACTTAATTTTTCAGCTATTTCTTGTTCTTTACTAATATAACTCTCGTATTTAATAAAAATTTCGGCTTCTTCTAAAATATCATGATTATTATCTTCTATTTCAGTAACAAAAGATCGAAGAGAATCAACGCCTTCTATTAAATTAAAAATATTAAGTTGTGGTCGTAACAATAAATTTCCAAGTTTTGCTTTTTGAATCAATAATGGAGTTTGTGCTTTTTCAAGAATAGGATTAGCTTCAACTGGATTTACACTTGTATTTTTAATAAAATGAACTATTTTTTGATATGCTTCCTTTTTATAATTAACTTTCTCCATTCTTTCCTTAGAGGCTAACCCAATATTATGTGAAAGATGAGTTAAACGCAGATCAGCATTATCTTGTCTCAATAAAATTCTATATTCAGCTCTTGAAGTAAACATTCTATAGGGTTCATCTACACCTTTTGTAATCAAATCATCAATTAAAACACCTATATAAGCTTCATGCCGTTTGAGAATAAATTCAGGTTCATTGTTAAGTTTCAAATGCGAATTAATTCCTGCCATTAAACCTTGAGCTGCAGCTTCTTCATAACCTGTTGTACCATTAATCTGACCAGCAAAATATAGATTTTCAATAAGTTTTGTTTCCAAAGTATATCTCAATTGAGTTGGTGGAAAATAATCATATTCTATTGCATAACCCGGTTTTATTATTTTGGCTTCTTCAAAGCCAACAATGGTAGTTAACGCTTTAAATTGAATATCTTCAGGCAAAGAAGAAGAGAATCCATTAATATAATATTCAATTGTATCCCAACCTTGAGGTTCAATAAAAAGTTGATGTCTGGTTTTGTCAGCAAACCTTTCAATCTTATCTTCAATTGATGGGCAATATCGAGGTCCACGTCCTTGAATACGTCCAGTAAACATTGGTGATTTTTCAAAACCAGTTCTTAAAACATCATGAACTTCTAGAGAAGTATACGCTAAAAAACAACTTTTTTGTTTAGTAAGAGGTAAGGTATCTGTAAAAGAAAATTTTCCTGGCGTTTCGTCACCTTTTTGTTCAGAAAGTTTAGAAAAATCAATTGTTCTGCCATCTACCCTGACAGGAGTGCCTGTTTTTAATCTTTTAGCTTCAAAACCAATCTTAATTAGAGATTCTGTTAATCCAAAAGAAGCCTTCTCTCCTATTCTTCCTCCACCAAATTGTTTTTCGCCAATATGAATAAGTCCATTTAAGAAAGTACCGTTAGTAAGTATTACTGCATTTGCTTGAATTGACAATCCCATTCCGGTTTTTACACCAGAAATCTTATTATTTTCAACCTCCAACTCAACAACAGTATCTTGCCAAAAATCGATATTTTTAGTGTTCTCAAGCATTCTCCGCCATTCCGCAGAAAACATCATGCGATCACTCTGAGCACGAGGACTCCACATGGCTGGTCCCTTAGATCGATTGAGCATACGGAATTGTATCATGGTTTTATCAGCAACAATTCCGGAATATCCTCCCATAGCATCAATTTCCCTTATAATTTGTCCTTTCGCAACTCCTCCCATAGCAGGATTACACGACATTTGTGCAATAGTATCCATGTTCATAGTTATAAGCAAAACAGATGACCCTAAATTAGCTGCTGCTGCTGCTGCTTCAGATCCGGCATGACCTGCACCAACAACAATAATATCATATTTTTTAAACATTAAATTCCTAACTTAAAATTTTCTATTAAATTTACAACAATCATTTTTAAAATTATATTTAATTCTCAACAAAATCCTATTAACTATAGCTTTTATGTTTCACGTGAAACTTGTAAAAGAAATTCTAGTTAACTTTCTTAAACTCAAAATTTACAGAAGTAAATTGCATGTTAAGTATGTAAATTGTAATAACAACTCAAGATTATTTTAGTTGTTTTTTTGCAAAGATAAACATTTATCTTCTTTTTGATGCATAAGGATTTTACTGGTTTTCGTTTTATCCTTATATCCCATCAAATGAAGTACACCATGTATCATCACACGGTGTAGTTCATTTAAAAAAGGAATATCTAATTTTTCTGCATTTTCTTTAACGCGGTCTATACTAATAAAAATATCTCCACTAATTTTACCATGATTATCGTCAGTATAATCGAATGTAATTATATCTGTAAGTGTATCGTGTTTTAAATATTGAATGTTTATCTTTGAAAGGTACTCATCATTACAAAAAATAAAACTAATATTTCCTTTTATTTTGTTTTCTAAAGAAATAACATCAGAAATCCATTGTTTTATAACTAACTTTCTATTTAAAATAAAATCAATATCTTCGCAAAAAAATGAAATAGAGGGCATTTATCTTGATTTTTTAAATTCACGTACTACTCTTTGGCATTTATAAGCTCCCAAAATGCTTGCTCTTTCTGTTGCCAGACTCTGATTTATACTCTTAATAAAGAATGAAATTTCTATTGTGCTGCCATTATCAAAAAAACATACATTATCGGATAATAAATTGATAAGAAAAATTCCAGTACCAATATTTTCACCTATCTCTTCAGTTGGGTCAATTAAATTACGATAGTCAAATCCAACACCCTGATCTTTAACAATAAAAATCATAGATTCGTTTTTTCGTCCAAAAGCAAGATAAACAATCTTGTTTATATCTGATTTATTACCGTGAATAATAGCATTTCTGACAGCTTCATTTATAGCGACAGATATATTCCCAAAATATGAATTACTGATATTAAACTCATCACAAACTTCTTCAACAAATCGTTGAATAAGATTAATATTATTGAGACTTGAAGCAATTGTTAATTCTTTTAAAACATTCATTTATTGCAAATTGTAAAAATATTCATTCACTTTATTTTTGTAATATGTATTCATAACAGGAGGTACTGATTTTAATATTTCCTGTTCATTTGATTTAATTCTCTTATACTGCAAAAACAAATTTGGGTTACTATATTTTTGCTCTTTTGCTTCAGTTGACTCTCTTTTTTCTTCTTGTTCCCTTTTTTGTTCAGCTTTTTCATGCTCTAACAATCTTGTTAATATTTGCTGCTGACGATTTAATGTTTCCTGAGAAATCATTTTATTTACCAAATCTGTTTCAGTTTTTTCCATTTGATTCATTAAATCATTTAAGGCATTACCTGGTTTTTCTCCCTGTTTTTTAAGTTCATCCATATATTGTTGCATTTGCCTTCTTATAGCCTCTTGTTGAGCAGCCATTCTTGCCAATTGCTCATTCATTGACTGACTTTGACCCTGCTTTTGACCATTGGGCTTTTTCCCTGCTTTCATCTCTTCCAATTGCTTATTCAACTCCTCTTGCATCTGACGCATAGATTTCATTGATTTAGATGACTTCTGACCTGAACCTGGTTTTGAACAAGATTTACTCCCCTTTCCATCCTTCTTTTTTGAGCTCATTTCCTGCTTCATTTGCTCCATTGATTCATTTAAAAGTAGTGCAAGATTGTTTACAGAAGTCATTACATATTGTTGTCGACTAATTGCATTCTGATTTTGTACATTGCCAAAATAACCTATTGTATTCATCCCCAATAGTTCATTTAATGCTTTTTCAACATTATCGTTGATGGATGATATTTCTTTATTTATTATGGGTTGGATTTTAATTTGTCTTTTGCTAAGAGCCAATAATGAATCTTCTACCATTTTTAAATCATCTTTAATTGTACTCTGATCATTAATAATTTCCTGATATTTTGGGTCCTTAACTGAAATTTGTTGCGACTTATTTATAATGCTCTCTTGTCTGAAAGATATTTTAAGCAAACTCTTTAATATTGCTCTTATAGTTTCGGCATCCTCTCCCATCTGTTCCTGCTCCATTTCTTCCTGCATATCTTTCATTTTATCGGACATTTCCTGCATTTGTTGAGCAGCATTATTTTGTGATTTGGAAGCTTTGCTATTCTTTTTATTTTCTAAAGCATTAGAACTGTTTTTTTGCTCTTGGCTAATTGAATTTTCTTTATTTTCATCACGTTTTAAATCATTTGGATTCTCAAGTTCTTTATTCTTCTTCTCCAAATCATCCATACTTTTCTTAAAGTCATCAAACTTTTTATTAAGATCTTCCTGGTTTTTCTTTAATTCTTCGGCTGTTTTCTTGTTTTGAGCTGTTTCTTCTGCTAACTTCTTTTGTTCCTCTGCTAATTTATCAAGTTTATCAATATTCTCTGTTAATTTCTTTTCAAATTCCAATTGCTTAAATATCTCAAGATTTCTATCTAATTGCTTTGAAATATCTTCAGCATTCAGTTTCATTTTATCGAGCATTTCACCTACTTTATCCTTTTCAACATTCTCCATAAGCTTTTGCAACTCTTCCATCATCTTTTTCATTTCGTCAGTCATTGTTTCCTGAAACAATTTTTCGAGTTCTTTTTGCTTTATTGCAATTTCTTCATTTAGCTTTTTATACTGCTGATCTTTGATAAAATTTTCTTTATTTTGCAAACTGATTTTTTCCACAGATTCCTTAATTTCCTTTTGCTTTTCTAATAATTCTTTTATTTGCTTTTTATCTTCCCAATTTAAAGCCTTTTTATCAATCAGTTTTTTATTTAAATCCTTAATTTGTTTTTGAAGTTTTTGAGCATCACGAATTACTTTTTCCATTTCATCCTTAATCTCTTTATTATTATCATCTGATTTTTTTTCAATTTCACTTAATGTCGGAGCTTTGAAAGACATTTTTTGAGAACGGGAAACCTTGCTGCCATTTATAGCATCATTATCATAAACCTCAAAAAAATATTCCACCTGATCGCCAGGTTGTGTTACTAAATTTTCCATATCAAAATAATGAAAAAATTCCTGCTGATTCAATGTTTTATTTACTGGAATTTCAATAACTTTCTGAAATCTTTCTGAAGTGTCCATAACATTAAAACTGCTATAATAGAATAATACCTTATTAAAACCGTAATCATCCTTGATTACGCCTCTAAAATAAAGCCTTTTTTCATATAAAGAATCTTTCATTTCATCAACCTGAATCATTGGATATGCATCAGGTATTACATTTACAGAATAGACCAACGAATCATTTAATTTCATCCTTTTATTCTCTGGTTTTATAGCATACGAAAAAGATTTTCTTAAAAGAGCTGAATAAGCAAAAATATTATTCCCTTTTTGAGATAACAAGATACTTTTGTCTCCAAACAAGAAAGTTAGCTTAGATGTTTCACGTGTAACAAAACGCCATTCAACTTTGGTTCCATCCGGCACAACCATATCTCCGATATTATCTAATATTTCATCTTTTTTGCCGGTATAAGCAGGATAATTCAATTTTATATCAAAATTCAAAATTATGGGTTTTGGAATTACGCTTAATTGATAGGGCTTGGATTTTATCTCGGCTGCTGCCAACTGAAAATTAATATCCTTCTGAATATTTTTAAAAGTATATTTAAAACTTACTGTATTTATCTTTTGAAGTTTACTTTTTACACCATCCGCTATTAAATAGATTTCATCTGGGATTTCATTCCCTACTATTTTTACATTTAAGTCGAAATCCTGTTGTTGAATTGCTTCCAAAATTGAATTTTCAATGACAAAACTGAAAGGAGCAGGAACTTCGTAAAAAGTATTGTATTTTAATATTCTTTCCGATGTTTCTGTTATTGCACTGGGCCTTGCCAATAAAATTATTAATATGATAATGATTGGTATAACTGCAAATTTGAGATACTTCCTGTTTGCTTTAAAATCTACTGCATTTACAAATGGAATTGGTTTGAGTTCCTGGATCTTTTGATTAATACTTGCTTCTATTAACTCTGAATTATCTGTTTCGGCAATAGCAATGTGTTTAAGCTGAAGAGTGTTTAATAACTTATCCTGAACATTTCCAAAATGTTTTCCTATAATTTCGGCAGCTTGTTCATAAGATATTACCTTCCCTATTTTGTATAATTTAAGTAAAGGTATTATAAAAAAACGCGTAGTGATTACTACTGTAAATATTACAAATGAAAAGAATAAAACCATACGGATTGCCATTTCAAAGCGTCCGAAATATTCGAGCAAATTGATAACAATAAAAAAAACAGCAACGAGTGATATTGTATAAATCAATCCCTTTATGAGCTTATTTTTATAAAATTTTCTTATAAACTCATCAAGCTTGGAAATAAGTATATCGTAGCTGTTTTTCATATCAACAAATTAATTAGTTATAACGAATGTAAAATATTTTTTGGTATAACAAAATCTTTTAAATTTTGATTTCAATTATCCCTTTTCTTATTCTTTTAATTGCCTCTTCTCTGCCAATTAAATTTATTATTGCAAATAAATCTGGACCTATCCCCGCTCCTACTATTACCAACCGAAGACAATTCATTACCTGACCCATATTTAAACCTTTGCCCTGAATATAAGAAATCACATTATCGTGAGCTATTGTTGATTCAAAGGGATTGGTTTCAGAAAGAATTGTTGCAATGGTTTCCAGATGTGAAGCCGTATCATCTTTCCAGCGTTTTTTAATTACTTGTTCATCATATTGTATGGGAGCTTCAAAAAAGTAATGGGTTTGATTCCAGAAATCTTTAATAAAATGTGCTCTTTCTTTAACCAGATCACAAATAATTGCCAACTTATCCAACGAAACTTCTATTCCTTTTTCCTTAAGTTCATATATAAATATTTCAGCTAATTCATTACCACTTAGCTTACGTAAATATTGCTGATTGAACCATTTTGCTTTTTCCAAATCAAATTTTGCACCCGATTTGCTGATTCTTTCAATTGAAAATGCTTTAATAAGTTCCTCCATTGTAAACATTTCCTGTGTTGTTCCTGGATTCCATCCTAAAAAAGCCAAAATATTAATTACTGCTTCTGGGAAATATCCCGATTCGCGGTAACCTGATGATATTTCAGCTGTTTTTGGATCCTGCCACTGAGTTGGAAATACAGGAAATCCCAATCTATCTCCATCTCTTTTACTTAATTTTCCATTGCCATCAGGTTTTAACAACAA
>CAIZXK010000727.1 GCA_903936865.1 uncultured Bacteroidales bacterium
CCTATATCGCCAGGTACAAACGCATGGTGGATCCCTAAAATGTGTAGTAAACTGTGTATATGGAAAATAAAAAACCCCATCAATCTATTGATTAACAGGGTTATGCGTGTTTTCTATGTGATCAGCCTGGGATTCGAACCCCTTCCGCACATAGCTTATTATCAATAATTTAAAAATTCAAATAAAACAGGTGCACCGAATTATGCACCGATTTGGTCAAAGAACGAGATGTCTTCTATTATGCTAAGATACAATGGTTTTCGAAGAATTGCACATTAAAAATGTTGATTTTTGAACATTTTTATCAACTGTGATTTTGAACCTTTAAAACCATCTGTATGCAGTATAAATTACTATCCATTGGTTTTCAGCTTTTGTGAGGTTATCAGTAGCGGGAACGGTGCATATGCCGGAATACACACTTGCATTTAATCTATTCAGAACTTGTACTGACAAGTAGCAAATATAGATATAAATCGATTCCTCTTTTTTTCGTAAGCTCCTTTATTTCAATTGAATTAATATTGGTGCTAATGCTTCCGCCACCAGAATAAGTATTCCCATTTAAGAGTGCCATTAATTTAATTTCACTGTCACGAAATGATATCCAATTTCTTTGTGCTTGTTTCAAAAATTCTTTGTCTGCAGTTTTTAGTTTTATTGCTAATCTCTGGTAGTAAGCATTTAACAACTTATCATACTGCTTTGTTGATTCATTGATAGTATTACTCATTCCAGAAGTAGTATAATCAATTTTCATTTTTTTAGCTTCAACAAGCTCAATTCTAAGAGTATCTATTCTAAACTGCATTATCAATTGCTTTTCGACATCTGATAAATAATCTTCTTTCTCAATCTTTTTCTTAAAAGCGTCACATTCAGTATTGGTTTCAGAAATAATGGTTTCCAAGTCTTTCGTAGATATTTCTTGTGCTTCATTTTTTAAAACTGTATCGTTTTGGTACTGTTTTAGTAAATCCTGGTAGGTAACAACTTTTTCCTCCTGGCTGAGAACATTTAGATTAAAACAGATTAAAATCATAAAAGTTTGAAATGCTTTCATTTTTATTATAGGATTAATAGGGTTTATTTTTAATCAATGAAACTTATTCTGAGTTTTTAAAAGAGCCAAAATTTGATTTTAACATCCATCCTTTTGTTTCAATTCCTTTGTCATTAGTAAAGTAACAGAAAATAAATTCACCTTTGATGCTATCATATTTAATATTCTGCCCTTCAACAATATATGATTTTCTCCTTGTAGTATTGTCAGGATCATTATAAAAATATGCCTTGTTTACTTTGCAAATAGCAAGTCCTTTACTTGGTATAGCTATAAGTTCGTCATCAATTTTACTGATAGATTGAGTGGATTCACTGGGGCTCACTCCATTAGACTCCTTTTGCTTATTTATTTTTTCAGTTTCTTTAGTACTTTTGACATGAGTATCGGTGGAAGTGGGAGAAGAACCTTGTTCATTAGTCAAAGAAGGTTCTTGGATGACCGGTTTATCTTTTGATTGATAATATTGTAGGGCAAAAAAACCAATAATTACTATGAGCGCTATTATTATTCCTATCAATATTCTTGTTGTGTTGGATATTTTCCTTTCCGGAGTTGTATGTTGAATTTTAGATGCTGTATAATCAATTTTATGTAAATCTTCAAAATTTTTTATAGTATTTGAATACTTGGATGAATTTTGTTCAGGTGGAGATGATTCTTTGATCACACCTGCTTCATTTGATGATACTTTTTGTTCGACTTTTTCATATGTTTTGTCATTAACTGCACTATTTGCACTTTTCGGATCAAAATAGAACTCGTATTTGCAATTATTGCAGGTAAATGTTTGAGCACTATTAGTGGAGAATCCGGTCAAATTGACCACCTAAATCCGGATGAAACTGACCACCTTTGAACCAATAACTTTTCAGTTGTAATCCGGAGCAAACTGACCACCCCCAGTC
>CAIZXK010000728.1 GCA_903936865.1 uncultured Bacteroidales bacterium
TAAAACAAAATGTAAGATAATTTATTCTTATGGGAATATGAATTTAATTTATTATTACTTTTTTACCTAAAATTAAAAAAGATTTTATTATTAGTATTTTGCAAGATTTTTCGTAATTTTATTTTTTTTATAAAATCTTGTAATTTATGTAATTCATGGCTAATAATAAATAATTTGAGGATTTAAGGTTTTAATAAAAGAAAGCATATCCCCCAAATTTAAGTACAATAAAAATACAAGAATATACAAAACTTATAGCAAGGGTTTTATTATTTAAATCCTAAACAAAATATTGCTGGTAATATTAAACAAAAAAATATTTTTTTATTTTTTTCATTTTTGAAAATTAATTGCATTAAAATTAAATTTATAAATATATGATAAGAATTGCAATTTTAGCTTCTGGAAATGGGAGCAATGCACAACGAATAATCGAGTATTTTGCTGATAATAAAGATATTCTGTTTCCATTTGTAATTACAAACAAAGAAGATTCTTATGTAAGAAAACGAGCTGAATCAATGGGAATTCCATCAATTTATATTAGTAATTCTGAATTAAAAAAAGGAGTTTCTCTTTTGAATTTATTAATTGAAAATAAAATTGATTGGGTAATTCTAGCAGGATATTTATTGCTAATTCCTTCTAATGTTATAAAAGCTTTTAGTAATAAAATCATTAATATTCACCCTGCTTTATTGCCAAAATACGGAGGCAAAGGTATGTATGGAATGAAAGTTCATGAAGCTGTAATAGCCAATTCAGAAAAAGAAAGTGGCATTACAATCCATTTTGTAAATGAAAATTATGATGAAGGAGACATTATTATTCAAGCAAAATGTAGTATCTCTGATGATGATAATCCAGAAATTCTTTCACAAAAGATTCATTTTTTAGAACATGAATTTTTCCCAAAAGTAATTGAGGATTTAATTTTAAAAAATATTAATCTGTAAACTTAGCTGTTTTTTTGCTCCCCTGGTAAATTTCAAATTTAGCAAGTTTACATTCTAACGGACCGTTAAATAAAGTAATTTTTCTTGTAGGCTTTAATCCTATGAATTTCAATGCGTTAAAATCTGAACTGATTATCCATGCATTATAACCATTATAATTCTTTTTTAATGCATTTCCAACTTCCTGATAAAGTTTTACAATATCCTCAGGAACAATTCTTTCACCATAAGGCGGATTCATTATTAGAATTCCCCCATCTTCAGGAGGAATTTGTTCTTCAAATGATTTTACTTCAAATACAATATCTTTATGCAATCTGGCTGATTTTGCATTTTCTCTTGCTATCTCAATGGCTTCTGAAGAGATATCTGATCCAATTATATCATATTCAAATTCAATTTGTTCATTTATCGCATCCATTTTTATTTTTTCCCAAAGATTTAAATCAAAATCTTTCCATTTTTCAAAACCAAAAGTTTTCCGGTAATAACCAGGTGGAATATTATTGGCAATCATCGCAGCTTCACATACAATAGTGCCAGAGCCACACATTGGATCAATAAAATTAGATTGTTTGTCCCAGCCACTTAGTAATATAATTCCGGCAGCCAATACTTCACTTATGGGAGCCACACCAGTTTTAATTCTATAACCTCGTTTATGTAATGAATAACCTGAGCTGTCTAATGAAACACTGCAATAATTCTTAAAGAGATGAATATTTACTCTAATATCAGGGTTTTCAATGTCAACATTTGGTCTTCTTTCTGTATAATCTCTAAAACGATCAACTATAGCATCTTTAGTTTTTAATGAAACATAATGAGAATGAGTCATAACAGAAGCATTGACTACAGCATCAACAGCTAATGTGCCTGTTGCATTCATATAGTCCTCCCATTGAATATCATATATCTTCTTATAAAGATCTTCTTCTCTTCGGATATAGAAACCTGCTATAGGTTTTAAAATATGTAAAGCAGTTCTACTCCAATAATTAGCCTTATACATTAATTCTTTATCACCAGTAAACGTTACTGCTCTATTTGACAATTCTATGTCTGTTGCTCCTATATTATTCAGCTCATTAGCAAGTATTTCTTCTAAGCCTGTCATGGTTTTAGCAACCATTGAAAATTTTTCACTTTTCATTTTAACTGATTTTAACTAATTTCTCCATAAATATTTTTGCATCAACGATATAACGTGTATGAGTTCCTGTTCCAATCAATCCTGTTTCATCATGAGCAATAACTTCAAATACTAATGTTTTTCCTTTAATTTCAATTAATTTTGATTCGCATTTTACTAACATACCAATTGGTGTTGCTTTTAAATGTTTTATATTAACTTCAATTCCCAACGTAATTTCCCCTTTTGGTAAGTAAGGCTGAATGCTTGATTGTGCAGTGCTTTCCATTAAACCAATCATAGCTGGTGTAGCAAACACCTCAATTAAACCAGAACCATATTTTGATGCAGTTTGTTCAGCCGATACTATTATCGATTTATTACCTAAAATACCTATATGTAAATTGTTTAAATTCATTTTTAAATTAGAAATTAAAGATTAATGTTTGCTTTAAATCAGAGTGTAAGCTTTTGGCAACAGGGCAATTTTGAGCGGATATTTTTATTATCTGTTGTTCTTTAGCAGAATATTTATGTTCAGTAAATATAAATTCGATGATTATTTCTCCGACTCTTCTCGGATTTGATTCCATGATTTTAGTAATGTTTACTTCAGTACCATCGATATTAAAATTATGGTTTTGAGCAGCTATTCCAATGATAGTTAACATGCAACTTCCCAATGCTGTTGCTAATAAATCTGTTGGTGAAAAAAATTCTCCTTTGCCTTTATTGTCAATAGGAGCATCTGTAATTAAAGTTTTGCCAGAGTAAAGATGTTTAGCTTCAGTTCTTAACTCGTTTAAATATTGTGTTTTAATCGTAATCATAGAAAAAAATTTTCACAAAGATATAAAAAATAAAATAAAAAAGCCCCCGTTACCGGAGGCTTTTCCCCAAAACTAAATTAATTATGAAACGTACATGTAACCCTCAGGACGAGGACCAACATGTTTTTTACTTATTGTTTTGGTGCAGTTTTTTTAGTATCGCTACATTTTGAAGAACAATCAGATTTGCTTCCACATTTTACATCAGCTTTTTTTGCATCAGTTTTTTTTGAGTCAGAACAGCATTTTGCATCTGATTTTTTGTCTCCAGCACAACATTTATGTTCTGCAGTTTTGTTTGTTGCTTTTTTTTCTACCGCTACTTTTTGTTTGTCCTGTTTTAAAACATTAGCATCAGCATTAAAAGAAAATGCAAATAAAACAAAAGTTATAAGAGATATTCCGAATATTATTTTTTTCATTTTTTTATTATTAAGATTGAGCGACAAAATTAAATATAATTTGCTCCCATTGTTGTTAACTGTTAGTTAAACTTGTTAATCAAAAGTTAAGCCCTTCCGCTGTTGAAATATTTTATTTAATTTTGATATAAAATTTCTTTAGATATTCAACACAACTTACAGTTGCAAAAATACTA
>CAIZXK010000729.1 GCA_903936865.1 uncultured Bacteroidales bacterium
ACTAAAATTAAAACAAAAAAAATATGAGAACATTAAAAATCGTAGGAATAATAGCGATTCTATTATTTAACTTTCAGTTAAAAGCTCAGGATCAAGAAAAAATCAAGAAAACTCCTGAAGAAAAAGCAAAAAATCAAACAAAAGCCATCAATAAAGTTTGTAATCTAACAGATGAACAATTTCCAAAAGTTGAAAAGATAATTCTTAATTCAAATTTAAAATTAAATGAATTAAAATCAAGCAAACCAACCCAAAGAGGCCAAAAAATAAAAGAATTTCAAGCAATAAAAGAAAATCAGGATGCTGAAATGAAACAAATTCTATCTCCTGAACAATTTGTGAAATATCAGAAATTATTAAATGAACAATTAGAGAAAATACGTGAAAGAGGAAAAGGTAAAAGAGATGGAATTATTGAGAATTTAGAAAATTAATGCGTATTTCTATATATTTTTATCACATAATTATTTAGAAAAAACAAAAAATATTCTTTGAATTCAAAAAAAATATCTAAATTTGCAATTCAAAATATCATTAATTTAAATTAAAAAAAATCATGAAAAAATTTTACATTTTATTATTAGCTTTTATTTTTTCAGCTACTATTTTGTCAGCTCAAACAATAAATGAAGGATTTGAAGGAACTTTTCCTCCAACAGGTTGGACAATTCAAAGCCCTGATGGTGGTTCAGGTTGGATGGACACATTAGTTGGTACAACTCCTATCCCAGGTTGGACTGGTGGTGTAATAACTGCATGTCCAAACGGAGGATTAAGCTTAGCATATTGCTCATGGAATACAGGAGGTGCAACTTCTAATGACCAATGGCTTATTACTCCTCAAATAACTAATGTTCCTGCAAACTATTCTATTAGCTTTTGGATGAAAAAATATTTTGCTTATTCAGATGCTGTAAATATTAAAGTTTCTAGTACAAACAATTCTGTTGCAAGTTTCACTTCTACTCTGGCTGCAATTAATTTTACTAATGCTGCAGCTGATAGCGGTTGGATTAGTTATGAATTAAATCTTTCTGCTTTTGTTGGTCAAAGTATTTATATTGGTTTCCAAGAAACTGTTGCTGATAACCAAGCTAATGGTGCTGCAATCTTTTTAGATAATGTTGTCGTAGGACAATCAAGCTCTATCAATGAATTATCTTCAAAAATATATACAAATCTATATCCAATTCCAACAAAAAATAGTTTAACAATTGAATCTTCAAATGTTATAAATAAAGTTAGAGTTGTAAACATGGTAGGACAGGTTGTTTTTGAAAAAATAATTGATAGTAAATTATCAAAAATTAATACTTCAAACTTTGAATCAGGTGTTTATTTTATGCAAATGGAATATGCTGAAGGTTCAATTACAAAAAGATTTATTGTTGAATAAATTATGTAATTTATAAACAAAAAAAGGGCTGAAAATTCAGCCCTTTTTTTATGTGATTATTTATATAACCATCAAATTACAACCTCTGATATCACTATTATCAAATCTTCCTAAAACCTCAAAAGATTCATTATTAAAAGCTTTTCCCAAGTCCTGAGTAGCTATAAAGCAGCATGTATCAATATTAGCCAGATCGATAACATTTATTCCTCCAGACTTATTATTACCTAGCAATGAATAGGGATCATCCGTATCTCTTATTAATACTTTCATCCACGGTGGAGTTTTAAATATTCCACCACCATCAGAATATGCCTGAGAAAATAATTCCGTCATTCCATATTCGCCATGAATTGACGAAACATTAAAAGCTGACTTTAATTGATTATGAACTTCTTCTTTAATCATTTCTTTGCGTCTTCCTTTCATACCTCCTGTTTCAAAAATAATTGCATTAGATATGTTGATTGGATATTTTTCTGCAAGATCTAATAATGCATAAGTGACACCAAATAATATTATTTTTTTATTGCCATTTTTGAGACTTTTTAATTTTGTATATAGATTTTCAAGATTATAAAGATAAAATCCACTTTCTTTATTATTAGAATCTATTATCAATCGATCAATCATGTATATAAGTGAAGAATGTTTTTGTTCAAGATAACTTGGTAAAAGTGCTAAAAAATTATAATCCTTAATATTGCCATAAAAATAATTAAACCCATTTAAAAAACTTTGTTCATAAGTAGTTAAATCTGAGATATAATGCTTGCTCTTTTCAATTCCGGAAGTTCCACTGCTTTCAAAAAAAAATTCTGGAATCTTTATTCCACAAAAAATCTTTTGACTTTTAAATAATTCAATAGGTAGAAATGGTATTTTAGAAAAATGATTGATTTTCTCGACTTTAAAATGA
>CAIZXK010000730.1 GCA_903936865.1 uncultured Bacteroidales bacterium
AATCTTATCTGTTTCAATATGTGCTTTTAGCAATCCTAAAGTCTTTTTTATACTTGCATTGCGACTGAAAGATTTTTTAAAGACTTCGGCTCTCCCTTCTTTATCAACTGATACTATGGGCTTAACATTTAATAAATTAGAAATAAATCCTTTTAATGGACTAACTCTACCACCTTTTATAAAATACTTAAGAGTTTTTACATTAACATAAATTTTTGTTTTTTCAATCCATTCATCAGCTTTAACCAAGATTTCGTCATGCGACATTCCATTTTCGAGAGCTTTAGCAATACGAAGCAGCAATAATCCCTGCGGACCTGATAAAGTTTTGGAATTAATCACACTGATTTTTTTACCTGTTTGACAACTAATGGCATGAGCTGCTGATTTGCTATTGTTATAAGTCCCACTTAGTTTATCTGAAAGATTTAATGAAATTATTGAATCATAATGAGATGTCAGATAAAGATATTTGTTTAGAAATTCTTTTTTACCAGGTTGAGAAGAAGTTGGATAATCTGGTGAAGATCTTAGAATATCATAAAATTGGGAAGCGGTTATGGTTAACTTATCAACATATTGATTTTTACCAACATGAAGCGTTAAAGGCAGCATGTGGATCTGATATTTTTCCATCAAACTTTGAGGTAAATCTGCACATGAATCTGTAGCAAGAGCTATATTCCATTTTCTATTTTGTTGAATATCATTTTGAAAAACCATATCATCAACTTTCTGACTCAATATGGTTGCATTAGTTGCAATAATCCTGAATACTTCAGCTGGTTGATCTGTATGAATGTGTAATCTCAATTTTTTTTGAGAACCAGCTATTACCATAGAATCTCCATATCTGCTTATCTGCTCTGTAAGCAATTTTTTATTTAGCGCTTCCCCCCCTATTAATGCTTCAGTACAATATCTGAATGTAACATCTTCATGAGTATCTATAAAATCATCACTACGGGTTAAATTTCTTGTAGTTGCCAAATTTTTCAGACTTCCATCTTTAAAATAAGAAATCATACCTTCCAAAAAAAACAAAAACCCTTGTGCTCCAGCATCAACTACATTATATTTGGCAAGAATTTCGAGTTTTTTTGTAGTTTCTTTTAACGATTCACTTGCTTTTACATGAGAATCTATAATTAATTGTATAAAGTCTTCTGTAATATTTCTAACCAAATAAATGTAATCTGCCCAATCTTTAAGAACAGTTATCAAAGTACCTTCAACTGGATTAATAATTGATTCATAAGTATATAAAACAGCTTTTTGGAGATTCTCTGCGAATTTTTCAATTGTAATTGATTCCATATCTGCTACTTCATTGCTAAATCCATATAAGAATTGAGCAAAAATAATCCCTGAATTACCTCTGGCTCCAACTATTGCAGCATCAGCTATTGCTACACTGGTTTGTTTTAAATGAATTGTAGGTATAACATTGTCAATTATAGATTGTAATGTGGAAGCCAGATTTGTACCTGTATCAGCATCAGCAACTGGAAAAACATTTATCTTATTTACATATTTCTGATTATCAAATAAATTCAAGCATTGGCTCAAAAAGTTCAACAAGCTCAACAAGCCCAACGTCAAGCCGCTTCTGAAGCAGATCCAACAGC
>CAIZXK010000731.1 GCA_903936865.1 uncultured Bacteroidales bacterium
AACATTTCATTTTTATATATTTGCATAACTAAACGGGTTTAACAATACTATGAAAAAACATTTAAATTTAACTATTTCCGGCAAATTAAAACATATAGGTTTCCGCTTTATGGCAATGCAAGCAGCTTATAAATATGGAGTTATGGGATTTGCAAGAAAAAAAAGCAATGGTTCTGTTTATATTGAAGTAGAAGGTGAAGAAGAAAATCTTGCAAACTTTTTAGCATGGTGCAAAACAGGTCCTGTTGGAGCTGAAATTGCTGAAATAGAAACAGTTGAAGCTGATTTAAAGGATTTTACATCCTTTGATATTAAAAACTAAACAATTTTTAATGAAGCCTTAATTTAAATATAAATTAAGGCTTTTTTATTTTTAGAATTCTTTTTTTTTTCTATTTTCGCAGTATAAAAATTTAAAGAGAAATTTTTTTCTTTTTTATTAATATTCAAATAGATATGAACAAAGCAATTACATCTACCTCATTTAATTTCGAAAATCAAAAAGACATTTACATTGGAAAAGTCAGAGATGTTTATAATATTGATAATAAACACCTTGTAATGATTGTTAGTGATAGAATCTCAGCTTTTGATGTGGTACTTCCTAAGGGAATTCCTTACAAAGGTCAGGTTTTAAATCAAATAGCATCAAAAGCATTGGATGATACCTCAGATATTGTACCCAACTGGAAGATTGCTGTTCCTGATCCAATGGTTACTATAGGAAAATATTGCGAACCCTTTAAGGTTGAAATGGTTATTAGAGGCTATCTTTCCGGACATGCCTGGAGAGAATATAAGGAAGGTAAAAGAACTATTTGTGGTGTTGCAATGCCGGAAGGTTTAAAGGAAAATGACAAATTTCCCGAACCAATCATAACTCCAACAACTAAAGCTGTAATAGGTCATGATGAAGATATTTCAAAAGATGAAATTATAACTCTTGGTTTAGTGAGTAAATCAGATTATGAAATGCTTGAAAAATATACATTGGCATTATTTAATAGAGGAACTGAAATAGCTGCTCAAAAAGGATTAATTTTAGTAGATACAAAATATGAATTTGGAAAAATTGATGATCAGATTTTCCTTATTGATGAAATTCATACACCCGATTCTTCCAGATATTTTTATACAGAAGGATATAATGAAAGACAAGCTAAAGGAGAAAAGCAGAAGCAATTATCCAAAGAATTTGTGAGGGAATGGTTGATGGAAAATGGTTTTCAGGGTAAAGAGGGTGAAAAAATTCCAGATATGACAGAAGAGTTTGTTAATCTGGTTTCTGAAAGGTATATTGAGCTTTATGAAAATATTACTGGTGAGAAATTTGTAAAAGCAGATATTACAAATGTAATCAATCGTGTGGAAAACAATATAAAAGAATGCCTCAAGGCATTATAAATGAAGAGATTTTTCAAAAAAATACCACTTCATATTCAATACATCTTATTGATATATTTATGCGGAATAATGGTTTTTACCTTATTCCGCATCATTTTATTATTTACAGAATTTAAACAATTGGAAATTTTACCCCATAAATACGCTCTTATTGCTAATGCTTTTTTTATGGGCTGGCGATTTGATACTGTTATTTCTGGCTATATTTTGTTTTTCCCTTTGCTATTTTTATCCATATTTTCTTTCTTTAATGGAAGTAAGAAATTGCTATATAATATTATACATTATTTTATTTTTATTTTTTTTTCATTAGCATTCGCTTTGTGTGCTCTTGACATTCCTTATTTTAACTATTATTTTTCGCGTTTAACCATCGTGATTCTGAGCTGGACTGATAATGCTGCTTTTGGATTTAAAATGATTTTTGAAGAAACCAGTTATTTTATTTATTTTATTGTTTTTCTGATTGTTTGCTTTTTGTTTTATATTTCAATCAAAAAGATTAAGAAAATTATTGTTTCAAATTCATCTTCAATCGGGAATAAAAAAATTAATTTTTATATCAGTCATTTATTGTTTTCACTGCTTGCACTTGCTATTATGTTTTTGGGTATCAGAGGACGTATAGAGAAAAAATCACCAATTAAAGTAGGAACAGCATATTTTTCAAATTATGCATTCCCAAATCAATTGGGATTAAATCCAGTATTTACTTTTATACAAAGTTATATCGACAAGCTGAATCCTGAAAATGCAAGTTTACATTTGATGGATAATGGCTTAGCAATAAAAATTACAAATACTAATTTAGGAATTAAAAATAATCAGATTCCATTCGAAAGGCTAGTTGAAGCCAAATCAAATCAGCCGAATGCAAATATTGTATTAGTAATTATGGAAAGTATGTCAGCTGGTAAAATGAAACGATTTGGAAATACGAAAAATTTAACTCCATTTTTGGATAGCATTGCAAATGTTGGTTTATGTTTTAATAATATATATTCAGCTGGAATTCATACGTTTAATGGAATATTTTCCACTTTGTTTTCATATCCTGCTTTATTAAAACAGCATCCTATGAATGCTACAGAAATTCCTATATATACAGGTTTTTCCAATACACTTAAGAATTTTGGTTATCAAAATATCTATTTTACTACTCATGATGAACAGTTTGATAATGTTTCCGGATTTTTGCATGCCAATGGATTTGATAAAATAGTATCGCAGAAAGATTATCCATCTTCAGCTATTTTAAGTACGTTAGGCGTTCCCGATCATTATATGTTCAACTTTTCTATCCCTTTATTAAATCAATTAAATAATAATAAGAAAGCATTTTTTGCAGCATTTATGACAGCCAGCGACCATGGACCTTATATTATTCCTGATAATATTCCATTTAAACCTAAACAAAATGATATGAGAGAGGGTATAGTTGAATATGCGGATTGGGCAATCAGTCAATTTGTTACAGATGTTTCTAACCAAAAATGGTTTGATAATACAATTTTTGTTTTTTTGGCAGATCATGGTTCTGTAATTGGAAGTAATATTTATGATATGCCCTTAACATACAATCATATACCATTAATTGTTTATGCCCCTAAATTAATAAAAGAATCTAAATCAATAGATGAGTTTGGTGGTCAGATCGATGTATATCCAACTATAATGGGTTTGTTAGGTTATAGTTATGTAAATAACACAGCTGGTATAGATTTATTAAACGAAAAACGACCTTATATGTATTTTTCAGCGGATGATAAAATTGGTTGTGTAAATGATTCACTCTTTTACATTTACCGAACTAATGGCAAAGAAAGCCTTTTTAAGTACAAAAAAGAAGAAACAAAAGATTATATTGCTGATTATAAACATATAGCAATTGAAATGAGAAATTATGCTTTTGCTAATTTTCAAGCATCCCAATGGATGATCAGCAATAAAAAAACAAAATAATATTCAACACATATTTTTTGATTTAATCACAAAATAAAAATCAAGAATTTCGATATCTGAAAAATGCGTACCTTTGCAAAATAATTTCACGGGGCTGACCGGTTTTGACAGCAAGAAAGTGGGATTGTAAGCATGCCGAGTGTGGTAAATAATGACTCGTTAATCCCAAGTTACACAGCCAATAAACGGCGAAAACAATTCTTATGCTTTAGCAGCTTAGTCTAGGATTAGGTAGCTATTTGCTCTCCGAAAAGCTTTTCCTAACGGCGTTTCGACCTGAGCATCATAAATGTTGGGATAGGTTTTGCAAGTCTTCGGTGCAAAAGCGAAATAAAGAAGATACGAAATATGTAGGTTGGTTTTTTACCGGCATAAATCCGACAATCAATAAAAAACTAAGCATGTAGAAAGCAGTTTTGCTGCTTGTTTGGACCAGGGTTCGACTCCCTGCAGCTCCACTTTCAAGACTAACTTTCATCTAATCAAATAGTTGCAATAGAAAATTTTCTATTACAACTATTTGAGTAGAAAAAGTAATAGATCATTTTTATTTGCGTGTTGGGGAACACTTAAAAAAATGAATATTATGAGAAAAAAGTTAGCTACTATTCCACAAATTAAAATTTCGAAAGGTATTTGGTTTGTTTATTTTTCTGTAAGAGACCCTTTAACAGAAAAAATGAAACCAATTAAAAAATATGAAGGATTTAAATTATGTAATAATGACGCTGAACGTCAAAAACTTGGTGAATCTCTTATTATAAGCTATACCGAAAAACTTAAAACAGGATGGTCACCTTTATTCGACAAAGAAAACATTATATACTCTGATCAACTTGAGTACCATAATCTTAATGAACATTTTACAAAATTGCGTAAAGCAAGCAAAAACACTCGTTTTTTCTTAAACGAGTACCTTTCTGCAAAAAAACAAGGGCTAAAAGAAAAAACGTACTCAACTTACGTAAGCAAATTAAGAATATTCTGCAATTATCTTGATAATAAAGGTTTTGAAAATTACGACGTTTGCGAAATTAATAATAAAATAATTATTGAGTTTTTTACTTTTCTTATCGACGTAAGAAAACTAGATAAGCTTAGTATCGAAAAATATATGCAGATTATCAGAAGTTATTTTAATTTCCTGAAAAAGAAAAATCAAATTACATTAAATCCTGTTTTCGACATCGTTAAACCTCCAAAAACTAAAGATATGGCGGCACGACCTATAAATAATTTAGATCTTAAAATATTATTAAATTCAATTCTGGAAAGCGATCCTCAATTATACCTGGCTTGTATGTTTCAATACTATCTGGCTTTACGTCCAGGACAGGAATTAAGATTATTAAAAATTAAAGATATTGATTTGTATAATAATACGGTTGTAGTTTGTGACGAAACATCTAAAACAACCAGGCGTACTGTCGATATGTCTGAAGATCTTGTAGAACTCTGTCATCAATTTTATATACAAACATATAATCGTGATTTTTTTGTTTTTGGTAAAGATCGTATTCCTGGTCCTATCAAACTTGGAAAAAATACACTTCGTAATAGATTTAATCGCTTCCGCGATAAACTCAATTTACCCGATACTTATAAATTTTATTCAATGAAGCATACCGGTGGTGGAAAACTGCTCGAATCTGGACGTACATTAGAAGAGCTGCGTGCCCATTTCGGACACACATCTATCCTATCAACAGATTATTATGTAAAAAAACATTTCGGGAACCGTAATAAGAATATTATCAATAATTTTCCTAAGCCATTTTAACCATTAAATCCCCCACTTGGTGTATCTGCCACTGCATAACCCCCAACTAAGTCAGCATAGCAGTTATAGTAATTTGTTGAACTACCAGCAGCCGTATTGTTTACCATACCACTACAGGCATTGAAACCGTAAGTAGTATTTTCTGTTGCAATACATACTGATAGTTTGCTACAATTTGTAAACCCATCTTCACCAGCTAATAATGCTTTACAGTTAGTTAATTGAAGACAAGAAGAAAATCCAATATTAGAACAACCATTTGCCTTTACAGTCGAAATTTGTTCGCTTGATGATACTGCTATATTTGCACCTTCTACTACTGAATTACTTATATTCCTACAATTTTCAAAAGCAATATAACTTCCGTTTATATAAATATTGTCAAGTTGGTCGCAGTTATTGAATACTATACAATTTGTTAAAGCTGAAAGTTGAACAGATACATTTAAAACATCCCAACACTTAGCAAATAGGGTATTCTCGTCAGAATGAGAAATTGAAACGTTACTTATCCTATTACAGCTATTGATTAGATTATTAGCAACTCCATTCGGAATAGCATCATTAGCAATAGTTACACCTGTTATATTGTTACATTCATTAAAAGCCCCTGATATGTTTAATATATGAACATTTTCAATATTCTTAAAATTCTGAAATGCAACAAAATCATAAGGGTCATGTACAATATCCATACATTTAACATCTACAGATTTTATGTATGTATTTGGATTATCAACTCCCGAAACTAAAAATTCAGTTCCGGAAAAAGCACCTGTTGTTTTTAACGTAATGTTTTCCAAGAAAGCAATTCCTGTTAATGCCTGAATACATTCAACTTCTATAAATGTATCATGTTTTGATAGTCCAATAATACCTAATAAATTTTTAGAAACACAATCTATTGCTGAAGATATATTATATGTGCCTGATTGTAAGAGAAGCACTATAGGGCTTGAATCACTAATATCATTTTCTAAAAGCAAATATAAGTCTGAAAATAACTCCAAATTTGATGCTTCTATTACGTAAATATGTACAGGTGCTACATTTGATGGTATGTTATGCCATGTTGTGAAAGCTGTGTCCGCTTTTGCGAAGCCTGTACTTGGCAATCCATTTAATTTTAGTGCGTCGAACTTGAAACCATTTAAAGATTTTATTTCTGATACAATATCTCCTGTAGTAAAGTAGTACTTATTATCGTCCATATATATATATCCTGAAGATTGTGCAGCTCTGCCCAATCTTATATAAGCTTTATTGGCTAATGGAGTCCCTGTTATAGTACCATCGCTTTTAAATTTTCCTGTTGCAGAATCGAGAGTTCCTGAAGCGTAAATATCCTTATGTAATGTTGCTGTAAAACCTGTTTGAAGTGTTGCATAAACATTTTTATAAATGGCTGTTGCCCCTCCGGCATTATATGTACTAATACAAATACCAATAACTGCACCCATTGGTATAAGCCTGTTATTAACTAATACCTTATACCATCTACTGTCAGCATCGTTTAAATAAACAATATCGTTTGCAACAATTGTTTCTCCTGCAAGGTAGTTATTGTTGAACATCTTATAGGTAACATCGCTGCTTCCAGATATATTAAAAGTACCAGTGCCATTTGTTATAAACCCATTGTAAAGTACTGCAGGAGTTTGGATGTTCTGATAAGTAGAGTTATAAGTTGAAGCTGTGAAACTGCTTAGCATACTCAATCCATACAAATCTGAAGCTTCGATTGTTATAGTTCTTGCTGTTGTGTTATATGTCCAAAACTCTATAAATGCTCTATACCCATTTCCTGCAGTCTTTGGATATACAAATCTTAAATAATATAACCCTGTTAAAGTTGCTGTTTGTGAGTTTGTCTGAGAACGCCCCTGATAATATGGAATATTAACAGAATCACCCTCTATGTCAAAATAGATAGTATGACCTATTCCTCCTGCTCCTGTTACTCTTATTTTAAAACTTCCTGAATATTGTACGGGATTAATGTCAGTTTGAGCAAATGCAAAATAAGATGCTGTAAATATAACTCCTGTTATTGACTTTCTTGGAATTAAATCAAGTGTATCGAAATCGGTTAATATTCTTCTTTCGGAATTGTCACTGTTTTTCCAAAATAATCCTGTTGCCTTTGCAAACAAACCCTTAAAGCCTGACGGAATGACATCCGTCAGGCTGGAGAGTTCCTGAAGCAGGGATTTGCGATTATAAATGGCGTTAAAGTATGCTAGCAACGAACTTAATTTACTGCGTTTGGTACTGTTTCCAACACTATCATTTATAACAAGGCTATCGTTATCAACCAATGCAGTTTTTTCAGTAGCAGCACTAAAATCGATGTCGATTGATTTTAGCGATTTGTCGCCTACATCTTCGCCTTTTATTTTCGTCTTTCCCATTTTTTAAGCAATTGAGTAGTTAACTAATATTACGTCAGTAAAACCACTATTGTTTGGAGCTTCGGCAAAGGTAATGGTAGTGGTTGCACCATAAGAAATTGTATAATCATTGCCAGCTCCGGCATTAAGCAACATTCCGTTTTTAAATACTTCTTCCGTGCCCGATATTACCAGGTCAGCGATTGTAAAGGCAGTATTGGAGTTATTAATAACACCAGCAGGAACTATTCTGTATTTGCGTTGTGATAGATTATTACTGTTCAATCCCAACATCGTTTTTACAGTTGCCACTGATAAGTCTTCCACATTTCCGGTTGCAGCTGTATTTCTGCCTTTAAAGGTTTGTGTGGCAACGGTTGACAACTGTGCATTGGTAACTTTGTTTGCTCCGATGGCAGTTACACCTGCTGCAGTAACAGTAATGTCTCCCGAAAAGAAGGAAGCTAACCATGTTTTAAGGTTTCCGAAAGTAAATTTCTTCAGTACATTTGAAGCAGCACTATCAGTAATACCAATTCCATCGGCATCAGCAGGAGTTGCCTTTGCAGCAGCTCCGTTTATCAATGTTCCAACGGTACTTACTGTTTCAGCCGGAGCGGCTGCCAATGCGGCTGCATTAAAATCAGAAATAGTACTTGCAGTTTGTGTCCCGGTATGGTTTGCTCTTGCTTTTGCCGAAGTGATATCGGTATTATCAGCGATGGTACCATCCCTATCCGCAAAAGTATAAGTTCTGGCAGCTGTATTGGCATTGGTAAAGAATGAAGTGAAGGTATTGGCAGCATTTTTAAAGTTTATTTTAAAAAGCGTCAACCCTGCATAACCACCTGAAGCATCTTTGTTGGCTAGCTTTTCATACAAAGTATCAAAATAAGTCTTTAAGACAGATTTGATA
>CAIZXK010000732.1 GCA_903936865.1 uncultured Bacteroidales bacterium
ATGAAATTAGAGAAAAATTGGACTAAACCAATTAAAAATTGGGGGTTAATATGTCACCAATTTTTAATTAACTTTGCAGATAGATGTAAAGTTAAAATATAAACTATTATTTTGTGTTTACACAAAATAATTTACACTCTCTTTATAAACTCTATACCGGTTATAGACTTTTATGTTGTTCTGTTATGCTTTCTTTTCTTTGCGTATTGCTAATACAAAGATGAAGGTTTTTTTTATTTACAACTGGTGATTATCATTTGCAAAAATCAGGTGATGAAAAGTTGCTAATTACAAGAAACTTATTTTTAGTTTTAAGCAAAATGAAATCCTAATACCGAAGCCAAATCATTTATTAGATTAGTATAAAAACAAAAAAGGGAGAAATTAACTTCTCCCCTATCAAAAACAAGAAAACAAAAACATTCCCAAAAACGTCAATTGAAGGAATGTTTAGATATTTATCTTTTTTGATGAAACATTGCTTTTGTTTATTACCTGTATAATATAATTTCCCTGCAAATCAGATACATTAACTGTAAAAGTAGTGTTGCCGTTTAAAACTAACTCTCTAACAACCTGCCCCAACAGATTATAAACTATCATTTTTGAATTCTCTGCAATTTTGTCAAATTGAACAACTAATTGTTTGTTGAATGAATAAATATTTACATTCATCGTTGAGTTTTCATCTATTGCAGTAGGATTAAAAAAGTCTAATACAAAGCGGTTTGGATTATCGCCGGGTGTTGAAGTAAAAGAGTAATCAGGTGTATTTCTTAGGTTTGTAATGGTATTGGTTTTTGTATCCTCCAAATACATATTTATTGCTGGTGCAAAACTGGATTGATTGTTGAAACTTAAAGAGTAAACACCGGCAACACCAGCTTTAAATCCAATGGGAACAGATAAACCAGATTTAACACTATCCATAACATTTATTGATAAATTTGTATTGTTAGAAGGTAATATCGTGTATATCTGAGGTGCTTCATTAATTCCGAATAATTTATAAGCATCATATTCAGTATCAAACTGTGCACTTGCATTCGAATTGAAATTAATATAAGCAACATCATTATAATTATTGCCAGTAGCTTTAACTATCAATAATTCATTTAGTGAATTAGGCGAACTTTTATAAAAAGGCTGGCTGTTGTGCAATCTTGCAGTATCAGGCATTACCAATACAGGATTGTTAGCATTGGCTTTTACAAAAAATCCCTGTAAAGATGGAATTATTCCATCGGTCAGGCTACCAATTTCTCCATTCCATGAAACATAATTTACACCATCAAAAGTATAAATGGAAGCATCAATATTGGTTTTTGTCCAGTTAGTATTATTCCAATCAACAGCCGAAGTATAAGGATTTCCAACCAGATTAAAACCGTTGGGAATATTGGTTCCTGCATTATTGCTAAATGTTAGGTTATTAAACCCAATATTTCCGTTTGCAATAACTGTATCTGAAAATTCTATTTTCTTATTCGAATTGCAATTGAATAAATAACCTTTGCCTGATTGCAAAATGCTGTTTGCAGCTAAATTTTGCCAGGTTTGAGTTGGTTCATTAAAACTCTGAAATGTTGTATTGGAAAAAACAGTTGACGAAATAGTTGCATTAGTAACAGGACTGCAAACCAAACTATAATCAGCAGGATTTGACTTTGCAAGATACTTTTCTACAATAATATTACCATTTCCAGTAATAATTCCATAATTAATAAATGAACCTGAACCACTCGAATCCGATTTAATGATAATGCTTCCTTTATTTTCAAAATTACCAAACACCGTTAGCGATTTATTAGGCAAAATAGTAACAATGCTTCCAGTTGTAATAGACAAGTTATTGCATTCTGCCACATTATTAATTTCGAGATTTCCTGAGTTAATAATAGCAGATGTTGCAACTCCTGGGATTCCATTATTCCAATTAGCAACATTCGACCAATTGCTGTTTCCATTCCAGATGGAAGCATTTGAACCAGCACTTGGAACAATTGATCCTGCATTGTAAGTTATCGTTATCGGATTTCCATTCCAATCGGATACTTCGCATAATAGCTGATTAAAATTTAAACTTGTATTTCCTCCAATGTAATTGAATTTGAAAAACATGAAGTTTCCATTTGAAATATTTACACCTGCTGATCCGGGTGCGAGCCACGAAATATTTATTTGCTTATAAGTCCCATTACCAGCAGTAACGTTTAAAAGAGACCCTGCAGCATCTGTACTTTGCAAGGTGTCTTTTACAAAAATTAAAACTGTGCTGTCGTAAGTTATTTTAATATCCATTGAACCAACATTTAGCAAGCCATTTGTGGATAATGGTATTAAAATATTTTCACCGACTATTGCAGTATCTGATCCAATTGTTATGGATTGTGAAAATGAAATCATTGGTATTATGAATAACAATGATAAAATTAATGACATTTTTAAAAAATTTGTTTTCATCTGTTTTTGTTTGTTTTGTTTGTTTGTTAAAAATTATTTGAAATTTGAATATTTTAAGGATACGTTGCTACAACACCATTTGTAAGATTTTCGTCAATGGCAACCAAATCGGATAAATCGACAACACCATCACCGTTTAAATCATAAGTTATGTATGCAACAGTTCCATTGGTTAAATCTGTATCCATCGCAACCAAATCGGATAAATCGACAACTTCATCCTGATTAACGTCTCCCGTATAAATTGCATAAACAGCTGTTGCAACTTCCTTTAAGTTGTCCCCATAAGCTTGAGTTGATGCTGTTGTGAAATTATAATTTACAACGGATGCAGAAAAAGAAATTGGCAAGGCACTCCATGTTGAAATGCTGTTTCTGTGCTTAATTACAATATAATAGGAGCTATTTAAGGTTGAAGGAACTGTAAGTTTGCAGTTTCCATCTACAGATAGATTCTGATTAGTTAATGTAGCTTCAATTATTGAAGGATCGAAGTTATTATGCAGTTCAACATTAATTTGATCGGCAACTTCCGAACCAAAATGATTACCCATTTCATCCTGAGCAGCATTCATATTTACACCATTAAAAAGACCTTCAATAAATAAAGTAAGATTAATCGTTTTTAGATTATCTTTAATTTTAGTATCATTATAAGTAATATTAATTAAATCGCCATTCCAATCCGCTATTTCGCATAAATCTGTTTTAAAAGTCAGGTTTGTTTCTCCACCTTTAAATAAAAATTTCATAGAGAAAAATTTTGAATTTGGTATATTAACGCCTGATGTTCCCTGAGCTAACCAGGATATATTTAATATTTTATATTTAGTATTTGTACTTGTTACATTATACAAAACGCCACTGGCTTCGGCTACAAGACTATCGAGATTAACAAAACTTAATACCGTACTGTCAAATTCTATTTTCAAATCCATTGATCCGATATTTATTAAATTTGAAAAATTTAATGGTACATATACATTTGTATTTTGCTCGGCTGTAATTGAATCACCCAAATTAACAGATGCAACCAACGGCTGATTAACGGTCATAGTTATCAAATTAGATATTGCAGGATTATTGATTGCACAAATTTCATTTGATGTAACAACACATTTAATAGTATCACTATTTGATGGGATGTATGTAAATTGATTTGAATTATTTCCTACCGTTAAATTATTTACATACCATTGATATGCAGGATTCGTACCTCCATTAATAGCTGTAGCAGTAAAAGTTACAGAACTTCCAGAAGTTACCGGATTCTGAGCTGCAACTATATTAGCACTTACAGCTAAATTTGATAATTCCGAAACGATGGCATTACCAGTCATTAATAATGTGCTGCTGTTATATTGTGCTTCAACAGTATAAGTACCTGAAAGCAAATTGCTCCAAACCAAAGTATTACCAGTTCCAGAAACCAAACTACCATAAGTTGAACCATTCTTCAATAGCTGGTAATTTACTCCGTTTTGCGACCCACTTAAATTAACAGAAACACCATTGCTGTTCATGCAATAGTTTCCACCTCCGCTTACATTAAATGATTGTAAAGTTATGCTTTGCTGAATTAAAACATTTGAATAACTTACATTAACAATATCACCATTCCAATCTGCAACTTCACAGGTTAACGGATCAAAATTTAAAGATGTATTTCCTCCAATATAGTTGAATCTTATATCTAAAAACTTACCATTGGCAAAATTTACACCAGTAGAACCAGTTGCTAACCATGAAATATTCAAACGGCTGTTAGCTCCCGATAAAATAATTGCATTTGCTAAAGTGCCCGCAGCATCAATACTCAAATTTTCAATTCCTACAAAACTTAGTTTTGTATTGTCGAATAATATACGAATATCCATTGAACCGATATTTGTAAAACTATTAAAATTAAGTGGAATCAGAATATTTGTCCCTGAATAGGAAGTAATGCTACTACCTAAATTAGCAGTTTGAGCCATTAAGTTGCTTTCATTAAAGAAATGCAGTATTAAAAAAATTATTAAAATGTAGAATTTCTTATTTTTCATG
>CAIZXK010000733.1 GCA_903936865.1 uncultured Bacteroidales bacterium
AAAAATATTTTTATTTTTTTTAAGATTAATATAGTTGGTTTCTGCATTAGGACTTCCCCAGATATGAATGTTTTTATTTTTCATATTTGAATTGGAAACAGTTATTAATGAATCTAATCCAGAGGAGTTTACTAGAATATTATGTAAAATACAACTATCTAACTTTATTAATTTACAGTGTTTATTTATTATAATATTATTTAACCCATTACTTCTTAATATGCTTAATTTTAATAAATTAAAATTTATTACACTATCCAGATTAATTGTAAAATCATTTTGTGGGTCAAGGTTTGGATAACTCAATGTAACAGAATCTGGATTATAGTTTTCAGAAATAAATGTAATTGAATTAGTTATGTTATTTCCCATTACTGGTCCAATTTTTATTCTTTCATTATAAACTCCGTTTCTTACTTTAAAAATTACAGGGCAACTTATTCCTGAGAGATTTAATGCATTTGCAGCTTCTGTAAAATTTATAAAATTGGGATTATTACCACCAATAGTATAAATACCACATAAGGGTAAAGAGATTTTATCAAATTTAGCAGTATCATTATATAAATTGCAATCAGCATTATTGTTAGGTAAAAAAGTCCAGCATTTTAAATCAATGGAAGAAACTCCTGTTTGAAAAGTAAAGTTACCTATAGTTACTTGAGTTACTGCTCCACCTGGTAAATTTCCAACCCAATTATATATTGAGGGTTGGGTAACATTATTAATACTATATTTTATTTTAACTGAAGTAAGTGTTTGTGAACCATTGTTTTGTAAAAGTACTGTAATGGGAAAACCTGAAACATTCATATTATGTAAAACACCAATTAATGAATCAATTCCAGCATCAAAAGTACATGGAATAAATTCTTTTGCACCAATATCAGGTGGATTTGAATGTATGGTTGAATCTATATCCCTGATTACATTAATATCATTAAGACCAGCTTCATTTAATTGAATTTGATTAATTTGCAGATTTGTATCCGAAGAGTAGAAAGGGTTTATATTTTTTGATTGTAAATCATATCCGGTAGCATTACTCCATTCATTTAGTGTTATATAGCTATTGTTTTGATTCTTAATTAAAAATTGTCCACGACCAAAAAAGCAATTATTGTTTGAATTTGATTGTATTAAACTGCTATTTGCTATCATGCTGTAACCCATTCCATTATTTTTAAATACGTTACTTAGTAGACTTATTCCCTTTGATGCGTCAATTAGTAATGGTATTGCTTGTTGAGGATCTTCACCTGTAATATGTATGTTGTTAAATTTTAATGTAATATTGGTATCTGATGCTGATAGTTTAACTCCAACACTTACTGTAAAACCGTTTGAATGTATGTAATTATTACTTAATATTACATTTGAAGCATTATTATAGAATGCAATACCTTCAAAAATATTTGTAATTCTATTTTCTGAAAATTTCGAATTATTTGATAGATTAATAATTCCATTACCATAAGAAATATTATTTATCCTGTTTTTACGAATTGTTCCGTTTTTTCCTTGAATTTTAATTCCAAATCCTTTTCCATTTAGTATATCATTATTATAAACCAAATCATTAATACTATTTGTAAAAATATTTAATCCGTTATTGAAGTTAATAATTTTATTATTCAGTATTTTAATCAAATTTATTGATGAAGTGTCTGCAATTATACCATCACCGGAATTAATTAATGTAGAATAAATGACATTATCTGACACAGTTATAGAATCTGAAAACAAAAATTTAACTCCTGTTCTTTGTATTCCCGAAGTCAAATCAAATCTATTTTTTATTATTAAAATATCCTTACATAAATCAGCATAAATTCCATATTCACTTACCTGATTAAAGTTTTTAAAATATGAATTTTTAATGGTAAGTTTCTGGTTGTTTAATAGATTAATGTTAGTAATACTAACATTTGAAAATATAGTATCATAATTCAAAATTATATTTTTTGAATTTTTAATATTAAGAACAGGTGAATTTGAAAAACCATTAAAAATATTTGAATCTGATTGAATATAAGAACAATAATTATAAAATATGTCTTTAGAACTGTTTTTTATAAACCTGATATTTTTAGAATATCCGTTTTGATTATGATTAATGCTGACTTCATTATGAAATATGTTTTTATAAATAGTTAGAATTGTGTCAAAATCAGATGAAAATAAATTACCTATTTGATTTCCTATGAAGTTCACATTCGCACAATTATTCACTAAATTAATATCAATAAGTCCACTATCTCTATAAATAGTTAAATTTTTGAAAAAGATATTTCTGCAACTGTCTAATTTTAATGTATAATCATTATTTGGATCAAATGGAATATACATCAAAGTTACGCTGTTATAATTTCCATTTTCCGATTCAAAAGTTACAGTATTAACCAAACTGGAACCTTGTATATGTTTAATTAATAAGTGTTCCTTGTATAAACCTGCACGTACTTTAAATACAACAGGACAGGATATTCCTGCTTCATTCAGGGCATTTACTGCATCATTAAAATCTATGAAATTAGGATTTGTTCCTCCAATAGTGTAAACTCCACATAATTTCAAGCTTAAATCTTTTATTATTGTTGTGTCGTTATAATTATTGCAATCTACTGAGTTATTGGGTAAAAATATCCAAGCTTTAATTTGATAAGTTGTAGTAGGAGGGAAGTTGAAATTTCCAATGTTGACAATTGTTGTTTGACCTTGGGGTAAATTTCCTGTCCAATTATAAATAGTTTGAGAAATTCCATTGATAGTCCATGCAATCTTTGCAGTTGTCAGAGCATTGTTTCCATGATTTTGTAATTCAACTTTAATTGTGTAGGATGTATTGCTGATTGGATTTTTTAAACCATAAAATCTGTGAATTCCTGCATCAATAGTACATGGAGTATATTCAGTTGCTCCAATATCAGGAACAGTTCGGTTTGAATAATAAATATCATTTGCAATTGAAGGTATGATAATAGCGGAATTGAAAAGTTTTATCTGATTATGTTTGAGTATGTTATTTGTTTGATAAAAAGGATTATAATCAAATGAATGTTGGTCATTTCCCGTAAAATTTTTCCAGATCATTAATGAATCATAAATTATACCGGTATGGGAAATATATTTACGTTTAAAACTATAATAATCATTATAATCCATTGTTAATGATGAGGGAATATTCCTGAAAAAAACAGAATATCCATTTCCCTTATTTGAAAAAATATTGTTTTTTACATTACAATTCTCCCCGCTAAAAATTTCAAGAGCAATTCCGTTATTTTTATCAATGCTATTGATATTAATGCTATTAAAATAAATATTAGAGTTCGATAAAATTGTATCCATTACAATTCCTTTAGCATTTCCCAAACCGCCGGCATGAAAAAAATTATTGAAGATATTATTGCTATTACCACTAATTTTAAGACAACTACCTTCGTTAATATTTATTATTTTGTTATATGAAAAAGTAGAATTATTTATTTTTAAATCAACTCCGTTTCCAAAAACAATTTTATCCATAACATTATTGGAAATTGTTCCTGTACAGTTGGTTGCCTTTAAAAAAATAGTATCAAGGTCTGAAATTGTATTATTTACTATGTTTAATTTATTTATATTAATTGCTTCAATTCCTTTTTGGATATGAGAAATTGTATTTCCGCTAATAAATATTCCATAAGGATTTGAATTTAAGCCTCTTGTTTTTATTCCTACTATTTTTCCATAAGAATCTAAGCCATTAATTTTATTATCTTTAATAAATATTGAATCAGAATTAATAATGTCAATCCCAGTTTCATAAACATTGGAATTTAATCCAATTGTAAATTGAAATTGATTATTTTTAATGCTAGAATTTTTATTTGAACTCAAAATAAGACATGATACATTTGAGCAAAAAGAAACAGAAAATAAATTTGAATCAATTATGCTTTTATAGCAAGACGTTAATATTAATCCTGGTCCAGGATATCCGATTGTTGTAATATCAAAATTATTGCGTTTAATCAGCGTATTTTTTACATTATTAATTGTAAAAGGAATCATTTTCACTGTATTACTATCAATTATCAGATTTGTAAGTTTTGATATTGTTATAGACTGTGAAATATTGTTTTTTATAAATGAAAAGTTTGTACTTAAAGAATCGGATTTGTTAATTTTAATGTTTCCATTTAGTTTGTTTTTATTGAAAATAAAATTATTATCTATGGATAAATTATCAAAATCAATGAATTGCAATGTGTTTTCATCAAAAATTACATTATTGCAATTATTTTTTACAATAATGTTATATGCTCCTCCCTGACGAGAAATATACATTTTTTTAAAAGAGATATTATCAATACCATTCAAAAGTAGCGTATAATCATTTGTGGGATCGTACATTTGATAAAACAATTTGCAAAAATCAGTATTTCCACTTTCCGATTCAAATTTTATCGTATTTGTTGTAGAACTTCCAATTATTTGATTCAATATAATATGTTCATTATAAGTTCCATCTCTTACTTTAATAACAACAGGACATGTTATGCCAGAATAATTTAAAGCATTTGCCGCAGATTGGAAATCAGGATAAGATGGATTTGTTCCACCCAAAGTGTATGTTCCACATAAGGATGTATATATTACTTGTTTAATTGTGTCATTCAATGCATTCAGGTCATTGCTTCCATTAGGATTTGAAGTCCATATTTTAAAATTATAGATACTTCCCGAAGTCAGGTTAAGGTTTCCAATAGTAATGTTTGTCGCTATTTGATTAAAATTTAGGTTTCCTGACCAGTTGAATGGAGTTTGAAGTATATTGTTAACCATCCAGTTTATTGTTACATTTGTAATAGGAGTATATCCAAAATTCTTAATGTTAACTTTAATTAATTGATTACCTGAGCCTAATGGCATATTAGGTGAAGTTAGTTGTGTAACACCCATATCTTTTAAAATAGGTGCATAAATTTTAATATTGTCAATTATCCAATAGCCAGAACCGTTTCCACTCCATTTGAATCTTACTTTTGAATTTGAAATTCCACCAGCAAAGGCTGATATATCAACTACTTCAGTTCTAACAACGGTTACATTACTATCAATAGTAAATACCTGATTCCAGGTAGACCCATTAAAAACCTCTACAATGCCTTGATTTGTAGGTGTTTTTTTGAAAAGATAATCAAAAAATAAATATATATGATTATTTGAAGAAGCATCTACAGTTGGTGAATTTAATGAAACTATTTCATTTCCTCCTGATATTGAGTAATTTTCACTATCAAAAATAGCAAATGGGACTGTAATTGGATAATTATAAATTCTATTTCCTGGATTATCGAAATGCCATTTATCGTTTGTAACTCCTGTTTGTGTATTTGTAGTCCAATTGTTAGGAGGATTTGTTAAAATAGAACTTGAAAAATCTATTTAGCGATTTATCAATTTTGTCAAACATAATATGGTTTTTGTTGTTTTTGTGTAGTATTACATAAATTTTCATTTTAAAAATTATGAAGAAAAATAGCTTATTATTCTTGGTTTTAATATTTTCAGTAAGTCTTTT
>CAIZXK010000734.1 GCA_903936865.1 uncultured Bacteroidales bacterium
CTAATGGCTTATATAGATTCTGTTATTGCTGAAATTACTAAACTACTTGGAAAAATGAAAGCAATTTATAAATTCAAAAAAATGACTACTGAAATAACTATTATTGATGCAGTTTTTTTACTTGAAAAAGACAGAAAAGATACTTTGATTAAAGGAGTTGAAAAATTACAAAACCAATATAAAGCATTAAATTTTGTGTTGACCGGACCTTGGCCTCCCTATAATTTTGTTGAAATAACCATGAAATAATCCGCACTATGAGTGAAAATAAAATACTATTTAACACAGGATCACTTGATATAATATCAAATGAAATAAGTAAGCTTGCAAAAGTTGAAGATTCAAAACTAAAACTTACTCCCGACAATGCTGATTCAGGTTTAGCAAAATTAGTGCTTACATTAGTTGAGCTAATTAGAAAACTTGTTGAAAAACAGGCTATGAGAAGAGTAGAGGGAGGGTCGTTAACAGATGAAGAGATTGAACGGCTTGGTGAAACACTTATGAAACTAGAAATGAAAATGGAAGAACTAAAGAAACATTTTAACCTCACCGATCGAGATTTAAATATTAATCTTGGTCCATTGGGTGATTTAATGTAAATGAGAACTTAGCGAAGCGTTATCATGAACACGATAAAAAAATAAATAAACTTGTGAATAATTTAAAAAATCATCATTTACATTAGTAAACTGTGGTATTGAAAATCTTGTTCGCTTCAAAAAATCTAATTTTTAGAACCACTTTTATATAATTTATTTCGCTTTTAAGGACAGTTTAAATTGATTCTATTTTGTGCATAAAAAATGAAAAAAATGAAATTTCATAACCAACCTTAAATCTTATAGTTCAGTTTGATTTTTTTCTTATTTTTGCAATCAGTAATTTTTTCTTCCATTTATTTTGCAATTACATGAAAAACAAGTTTATTCACGATATGTTGGTGCTTGATAACAAAAATCTGAACACCAACTATTTCCTTTTAACATTACAACCTCCTGTTGAAATGCCTATTGTTAAGGCGGGTCAGTTTGCTCAGGTTGAAATTAAAGACGCCAAAAATACTTTTTTACGTCGCCCCTTAAGTGTGCATGATGTTAACTATAAAGAAAATACAATAAAGCTTTTAGTTCAGATTGTTGGTGAAGGAACTCAAAAACTTTCTGAAATAAAAAAAGGCGAAAGCTTAAATATGATTTATCCGTTGGGAAATTCGTTTTCATTTCCCGATAGCGATAATGTTTTGCTCGTTGGAGGAGGTTGTGGTATTGCTCCTTTATTATATTTAGCCAGAATATTTTCTGAAAAGGGCATAAAAGTTACAACGTTAGTTGGTGGTGCAACAAATGCTGATATTCTGGAAACTGATGAATATCTTAAATTCGGTGATGTTTTAATCACCACAATGGATGCTTCAATTGGAGAGAAGGGACTGGTTACCCAACATTCAATATTTAAAGAAGATAACTTCAGATTCTCGAAAATATATACCTGTGGGCCTCAACCAATGATGAAAGCACTAGCAATAATTGCAAAGGAAAAAGGAATTCCATGCGAAGTTTCGCTGGAAAATATGATGGCTTGTGGAATTGGAGCCTGTTTGTGTTGTGTAGTTGATACTATTGATGGAAACAAATGTACCTGTACAGAAGGACCTGTATTTGATTATAAAGAATTAAAAGGATGGAATTAATATGAAAACAATGCCAAATTTAAGTGTAAGAATAGGGAATTTAGTTTTGAAAAATCCTGTTATGACTGCCTCGGGAACTTTTGGTTATGGCGAAGAATTTGATGATTTCTTCGATATTTCAACCTTGGGAGGAATAATTGTGAAAGGAACTACAGGAAGCAAACGTGAAGGTAATCCATATCCGCGAATGGCAGAAACTCCTTCCGGAATGCTTAATGCAGTTGGACTACAAAATAAAGGGGTTGATAATTTTATTTCAGACATTTATCCAAGAATAAAGGATACTGACACTCATATTATTGTAAATGTTTCGGGTTCAACTATTGATGAATATTTAATGGTAGCTTCTAAACTAAATGAATTGGAAAAAATTCCTGCAATTGAACTTAATATTTCCTGCCCTAATGTTAAAGAAGGTGGAATGGCTTTCGGAACCAGTTGCCCATCGGCAATTGCAGTAACAGAAGCAATTCGTAAAGTATATCACAAAACCCTTATCGTAAAACTTTCTCCAAATGTAACCAATATTGCTGAAATGGCAAAAGCTGTTGAAGGTGCTGGAGCTGATTCTGTTTCTCTGATTAACACATTGTTAGGAATGGCAATTGATGCAGAAAGACAAAAGCCTGTTTTATCAACAATTACGGGTGGCTTGTCGGGTCCTGCTGTTAAACCGATTGCATTACGTATGGTATGGCAGGTTGCCAAAGCAGTTAAAATTCCTGTTATCGGTTTGGGTGGAATTATGAATGCAGCTGATGCAATTGAATTTATGCTCGCAGGTGCTACAGCTGTTCAAATTGGCACCGCCAATTTTATCGATCCGGCTGTTTGTCCTAAAATAATCGATGGCATTCAGGATTATTTAATTCGTCATAGAAATACTGATGTAAATGAAATAATTGGAAAAATCTGAGATTAATATTCAGTTTTAA
>CAIZXK010000735.1 GCA_903936865.1 uncultured Bacteroidales bacterium
CTTGAAAAACCTCCATCGTGGTATAGGTTTTGCATGGTAACTTTCTTTGTAAGATCAGAAAAAAGCGTTATACAAAAATCTGCACATTCGTCAGCAGATGCATTACCAAGTGGAGACATACGTTCTGTAAAATCCATTAATCCATCAATACCTTTTACTCCACTTCCAGCAGTTGTTAGGGTAGGGGATTGTGAAATTGTATTTACTCTCACTTTCTTTTCCCTGCCATAGATATATCCAAAGCTACGTGCAATAGATTCTAAAGCAGCTTTGGCATCCGCCATGTCATTATACTCAAAAAGTGTACGTTGAGCAGCAATGTATGATAATGCTACTACTGAACCCCACTCATTAATTGCATCCATTTTTTTTGCAACCTGCATTACTTTATGAAATGAAATGGCCGAAATATCTAATGTTTTCTGAAAATATTCATAATCAAGATCATCATAACTTCTTTTTTTACGTACATTTGGTGACATACCGATAGAATGCAATACAAAATCAATCCTTCCACCAAATATTTCCATGGTTTTTTCAAATAAAATCTCAATATCTTTTACACTGGTAGCATCTGCTGGAATAACAACTGTATTGCATTTTTCTGCTAGTTCGTCAATTTCTCCTAATCTGATAGATACCGGAGTATTGGTTAATACAAATTGAGCACCTTCTTCAAAAGCTTTTTCTGCTGTTTTCCATGCTATTGATTTATTGTTTAATGCTCCAAAAATTATTCCTTTTTTCCCTTTTAGTAAATTATACATATAATTATATTTGATAAAGAATGATTATATTAATTCATCAACTGTCTTGCATTTTCTAAAGCTGAAGCAGTAACTTTTTCATTACTAAGCATTTTAGCTATTTCTTCAATTTTTTCGTCTTTAGAAAGTTTTTTTATAATTGAACTTGTAAATTCATCGTTCGATTTTTTTGAAACAAAATAATGATCTTCTGCTTTTGCTGCAATTTGTGGAAGATGGGTTATAGCAATCAACTGCCTGTTTGAAGCCATTTTACGCATTATTGTTCCAACTTTAGCTGCAATATCTCCAGATACTCCATTATCTATCTCATCAAAAATAACAGTTGGAAGTATTTTTTGTTTACTAATGATTGATTTGATTGCCAACATCAATCTGGATAATTCGCCACCGGAAATAACTTTTGAAAGTTCGCGAAGTTCGCCCCCTTTGTTTGCATTAAACAAAAATTCTATAGTATTACATCCTTTTATAGTAAGCTGTTGATTTTTTGTTAGATTGATTTTTAACTCTGCAGTACTCATTCCTAATTCGTTAAGTATAACTTTAACTTTATTTTCAATTCCTGGAATAATATTTTCCCGTTGATTGGATATTGAATCTGCTATATCTGAAATTATTTTATGTTGTTGACCGACTTCTTTCTCCAATGATACTATTTTTTCTTCATAAGATGAAATCTGTAAAAGTTCTTTCGAAATTCTATCTTTTATTTCAAGTAATTCAAAAATTGTATTAACACTATGTTTTTTCTCAATACGATAAATCAAATCAAGTCGTTGGGTTAGAAAATCTATCTTTTCATTATCAAAATGAATACTTTCCTCAATCGCTTCGGTTTCTGTAACAATATCTTTCAATTCAATAATGCAGCTTTGCATTCTGATGTTAATTTCTTTTATTTTAGGATGATATTCTTTAAGCTTATTAAATTGATTGCCAACTTCATTCAACAGAGAGATTGCATTTATTTCTGATTGAGAAAGTATGGAAATGGATTTAAA
>CAIZXK010000736.1 GCA_903936865.1 uncultured Bacteroidales bacterium
AAACATAGGTAAAACATTTCAAAACGCATATGTAACAGAATATCAATAGGAAAAGCAAATAAAATTATTTGATATATCAACTGGTAAATTGATATTTTTTTAATAATATATCATTTATTACTTGTGATCAAGCTTTAAAAATATATGTCTTCTTGCTTGAACTTTCCCTCAGGATTAGCTTTTTCATGTATCGGGTTGTGTTATTAAGTCTTTATTTATGTGTGTTATAGATTGTCTCTCCTGCCTTCCGGGAGGTTTTGGAATTGATATTATTCCGGGTTAAAAGTTCTTGGCATGGTGTTGGCTTTGTAAGCTTTTTTTTGAGAGATGAAAACCACCACCACCAAAGGACTGACCTTGTCAGATTAAAATTTATGGAGGTATCTTTGCATTAAGATTTTTATTTTATACACCAAACCATTTTTAGATGATCTAATTACAGCTAATTAATTGCATGACAAAATACACGAATATACAAAGTGTTATTTTATTGGGTTTAATATTAATTTAAACAATTCTGACCAATCCCAAATGCCCGCATACCAGCAACCATCATAGGAAAAAATAAGTTTTTGATTATAAATAATGAAAATTATTATTAAAAACACCAATACTGGTTTAAAGAAAAATTTTGTATAAAGTTTGTCGATTAAAAAACCAAATGGAAGGGCAAGAATTGAATAATATTCAACATATGGACGACAACCATAAGAGCAGCCATAACTCCAATCATGCCAAGCTGAAAAAATAAAAGAAATTATAAAGAAATAAATACTTATTAAAAGACTTTTATTACGAGCTACTTTAGAGAAATAAAATAAGCCAATTAGAACTAAAATAATTAAAGGATTATAAATAAACAAGCCATTATTTGTTGAAAACCATAATTGCAGCAATTTAGGGTTAAAAAAATTTGAAAATCCCTCATCACCATAAGAATAATGAAAGTAGCTACCATATGAGTATTTCCAGTAAATTAATTGTGGAATTATAACTATCAATGTAGAAACAGCGACTAAAGTAAAATTCGTTATATTATTTTTTATATCTGAAAACTTATGTGGATTAAAAATAAAAAAAACAGGAAGAAAAATTATATTGATAGGTCTTACTACTATTATCAGACCTATTATCAAACCAAATAATAAAAAAAATATTTTATTTTGATTATGTTTGGATACGAAAGGACCAAGATAAATGAAGCATGTAAATAGGAAGAATGAATATATGTGCGACATGCCTGTATCAAAAATTGAATAATAGAAAATACTAGACCCAAGGTAAATACAAATTAATGTAAAAATCGACACCTTCTTACTTAAATATCGAATTAGAAATAAATAAAGAAAAATAAAAGAAAAAAAAGAATAAATAACAGCTGATATATCAATAGATTTATGGTATAATAATGAAAACCCATCGTCTTTATATCCAAAATATTTTGAAAAATAATGACAAGTAATAAAAAATGGACTTTGCATTAAAGCAACACCATATGTGTATTTAGTTTTAATTTTACCATCTTTTATGGAAAAACCATTTCCCGTTTTCAAATCAATATCTGATGGCAATAATTCAGCTTGAAAATTATATATAAATAGTGAGGGTAAATAAATATAATACCCAGCTTTATCAGCCCAAATTTCGCTATGATAATTTTGAATACCAGACTTACTATGTCTATTAAGTGTCAAAAAAACAGTTGAACCTAAAAAAAGAAATAAAATCGAGATTTTAATAATTGAAACCCGCATATTCAAGCATATTGTTTAAAATTTGACGATTATACGATAAATCTATATAAAACCATCTATTTAAACTGGTTATTTTGTGTGTTTTTTCATTATTATTTTACAAATATACAATTTATTTAAAATCAACAACATTTAATTTAACAAAAAAGGCTATCCAAAAAGAAAAGCCTTGTTTATTAATTGTTACAAATCATAAGTTTGTTTGCACTCTAAAGAACTACCCCTATATCATTTAATTATAATAGTGAACATCGGTAAGCGACGGATTCCTTCACTTGTTTCAATCTGTATATTTTCTACCCATATTTTCTTAGCTTTTGTATTTTCATCTTTGTTCTGAATACAAGCTATCATTCGGGTTGTAAACAAATTATTATTAGCAGAAATCCGCTCTGTTAAATTTTTTCCCTGAGTCGTTTGCATGGTGAAACTCATTTTGCTAATGGTGTCTTTTTCTCCTACTATTATAGTAAGTTTACTCTCCTTAAGCAATTGATTTCTGGATATTTCTATCTCTTCATTTTCTCCGCAACGGGTATTGCCGATAAAAATTTTTACAGGAAACTTCCCGTTTTGTGAAAAACCAATACTGCATAGTGTTACTGCAATTACTAATAATAAATTCCTTTTTTTCATTTTACTGTTTATTAAGTTTTATATAAAACGTAGGTTAAGTTATAAAAGTGTTATAAACAGTCTCTTTTTTAATCCCTTCTTATTTTCATTTTACGGCTAATGGTTTTTTCTCCGGCTTTTATATTTATGGAATAAGTTGCATCCTTTAAATGAGTTAAATCGAAAGGCAACATTCCGCTTTTAAAAGCACTGGTTTTTAATACAAAAACTGTTTTGTTTTCGGGATTAATTATTTCAATTTCAATATCTTTAGGGTCGTTTAAGAATATATCCATTTTAAATAGACCGTTATTACGAATTGGAAATATATTTACAATCGGAGTAGTTTCATCTAAGGTTTGTATTGCATTTTTCTGTACCCGGAACTGATGAATAATATCGTTGCCAAAGTCTGAATTAAAAACTTTTATCAGTTTACCTTTCGTATTTCCAAGACGTGCAAAACCATAACCACCTTCTGGATTAGCCCAGAAATCAAGTCCGTCGCCACCAGCATCATTTATTTTTAACTGATAACAGCCGGGTTTCAAGAGAAAAGTATCTGTATAAGAAGTGTTTATTTTCAATTCTTTTGCTTTGCGTGAATAAAGTGTATCTCCTTTTGAATCCATCAGAAAATATGAGGTTTGCATCGTATCATTATTGGTTCTTACATGAAGTATTAATGCAGTGTCGTAAACAGCTGTATTTTTATAAACGGAAGTCAGTTTGTTATCAGATGGGTATGCATCCTTTTTGCCATTTATAGTAATTGCTTCAATAGTATAGGTAACGGGTTTTTCAATTACCGGTAGTATTGTTTTAAGTGTAATTTCAGTTTGTTTTCCTGAATTTAAAACACCATTCCATGTATAATCCATTAATGGTTTTCCTTCAACTCCATGCTTAAAGCGAATGGAAGTAATCTTGTTTTTCCCTTTATTGGTAACTTTAAGTTGGGGATTAAAACATATCGGATTTATACGGTTCCAGAAATAAGCATCCGAAGGAGCCATTATTTCATCTATTGCAATATCGTTTTCCAGCGCAAGCTCTTTGTAAAAAATGAGATAAGCATTTATAACATAATCAGCTGAAGAGTTGGTTGGATTTCTGTAATCCTGCATTTCCATTTTTAGGCTGTGTTCTTCGCCGGCATTTACTGCAAAATCATAAACATCAGGCACAACCATTGAACCCGGACACCAGCCGGCTCTGTCGTATATCCAGGTGCCTGCCTGTGGAAACAACGGATTATCTCCACATGATTTCCATATTTTCTTTTCATCTTTAAGTGCTCCATCCAAAAATATTTTCCGTGTCTTTGCACAAAATTCAGCGCAATTTTCGGTATGATCCATTCCATGACCGGTTTGTACTATCCTCAAACGAGCCATTGTTGCTTCTTTGGGAACTTTAAACTTCATTAATTTCAACTGCTCGTTTATGCTTTTTACGGTATCACCATAAGGAAAATTCCCTTCCCATAGTTTGCTTACTGACAGTGGCTGTAATGCAGGTGTCCCTTTTATAACCGAAAAATCGAGGGTAACCAGCCAACCCCTGTCAACATTACTTTCGTATCCGCTGTGATTGAATTCTATTTCGACTGAATCGTGCAGTAAGGTCGAAAAATCTGTTACATCTACATCCCAGCTAAATTTCCAATCGGGAGAAAAACGATACCCATAAGGAGAAATTGTACGTGCAATTTCAATATCTTTCGATTCCTGAGCTTTACCTCCTTGCCGGCGAAGATAAATATGATCGACATAATCCCATTCGCCACAATGCAAACTGTCAGGACATTGCAAGGTAACGGTAAGGTTTACTTTGCGGTATTTTACATCTTCTTTCGGAAATACGCACCATTTTGTGAACACATCAAAACCTTTGGCAGGATTGGTTTTAACCAACACTTTTTTGTGGGAAATTACATGAATGGTATCCTGTGGAGAAGCAATGGTGATGGCTGGAAATACCAGCATCATCAGTATTGAAACGGAAATTATAGCTGCTTTATACATTTTGATTTAAATAGTTGATTTGTAATTTGCAAAAGTAAATAAAAACCAACAGGACTGCAATCTGTATTTTACAGTTATTTATACTAAAGATAAAATTCGCTTAATTCGTGTAATTCGCAGGCAATAAATTATTGTATAATGCCAATCAGAAATAGGTTATAGTTTCTGGATCGAAGCTAACTGGACTATTATATATTTCATTTCGATATTAGGTAGTAAACAGCATATACGCATATTTTATTATCTCAGAAATTATGGATTAAAACAATGGAACGCGGATGATACGGATACGTTCCGTAAACGCTGATTTAACGGATTTTTAAATTGATTTGGTTTCCATTAAATAAAAATCTGCTTTTATCTGCGTTTCCCAGAGGGATCAGCGTCATCTGCGTTCCAAAAAATAAAACAGAAGATTTACTATTGTTTTTAAAATAAATGCTGAAATCTTTACGGATTTTTTGTTTAATTAATTATAAACGATAACATTAGAACGCTGATGACGCAGATACGTTCCGTAAAAGCGGATTATCACAGATTTTTCACAATAATTTGATTTGAAAATGGTAAAAATCTGTTTTTATCTGCGTTTCCCAAAGGGTTCAGCGTCATCTGCGTTCCAAAAAATAAAACAGAAGATTTACTCCTGTAATTCGTGGCTTATAAAATAACGGATCTTCTGAAAGCTGAATTTTCATTTAGTTTCAAAAAAAGCAAACATGCATTGATGTGTTAACGGAATTTAAATTTATTTTGTTAAAATATAAAAATCATGCTTATAAAAGCGTATTTTTGTTGTGCTAAACTAACATAAATGAATAAACATCTACTATTATTAAGTTTATTTTTTCTCCTTTGCTTCAACTTAATTGGTCAGGATTTATCAACCATGGTCAAACAAAAACCATTCAGCTTCTCGGGCAATCTCGATATAAGAGGTATTTCATACAATATGAGCGGGATGGAGAGCCGGCGGAAACCATTTGCCTGGTATATTTTCGGATCGCCTACCTTTACATTTTATGGTTTTTCGGTACCACTGTCTTTTTCACTAAGCGATCAGGAAAAAACATTCAGCCAACCCTTTAACCAATTCGGATTGAGTCCGCGCTACAAATGGATAACGGTTCATCTGGGCTACAGAAACGTGAGTTTTTCGCCCTATACACTTGCCGGACATACAATTTATGGTGCAGGCGTTGAACTAAAACCCGGAAACTTCAGATTCGGTTTTATGTATGGACGGTTAAACAAGGGAATAGAAGTAGATTCAACCACGGGTTATTCGCAAGCAGCAAGTTTTACCAGAAATGGATATGCAGCAAAATTGGATACGGAAGTCAGAAATCCTTTTTCGATCTTAGCTTTTTAAAGGCACAGGACGACACCACAAGCATCAGTCAGTTAACTACTGATTCTTCCAAAAGGCTGATGCCCGAAGCAAATATTGTAGGCTCTGTTGTAACCCACCTTACAATTTCCTCCCATTTATACGTTGATGCTGATCTGGGATTAAGCATTTATACCAACAATGTAAATTCCAGTTTAAAGTTGCCCGAACTGGAGAAATACAACCTTATAATTCCCATCAACTTATCTACACAAAAATTTTTGGCCTATTCGGCAGCCATTGGATACAAACAGAAATATTTCTCTTTAAAACTGGCTTACAAATGGGTGGAACCGGGTTTTAAAAGCATGGGAACCTATTTTTTCAACAGCGATATGGAACAAATCAGCATAGCACCTGCATTTCAGGTTCTCAAAAACAGGCTGAGGTTTTCGGGAAATCTTGGTTTGCAATGGGATAATGTAAGAAAACAAAAAACAGCAACAACAAGCAGAACCGTATTTTCGGGTGGTTTAAACATCGATTTTACCAAAAAACTGGGATTAGACATAGCCATTTCAAACTATTCAATGAATTCCACACCACAGGTTTCGTTGGTAAATCAGAAATATTTGCTAACCAATACCTCAAAATCATATTCCTTCAGTCCTCGGTTTATATTGGCAAAAAAAAGCGTCAATCAGATGTTTACAGCAAATTTTACGCTATCTCAACTTATTGATGCAAATAGTTCGACACAAAGCATTAATGAAATTGAAACCAAAATGGCTTTTATTTCCTACAGTTTAAATTTTCTGAAAAATGCGATAACCTTTAATGCTTCCGCTAATTTAATTATCAATACCTTAAAGTCGGATGAAACCAAAAATTATGGATTGAATGCCGGAATAAACAAAGGAATCTTAAAAAACAAGATCCAACTGGGTTCAAACATTTCCTATACACTCAGCAAGTCGAAAGGCAGCAGCAATGTGTTGAATCTTGGTTTAAACTGTTTATATAACCTATCGAAACACAACAGAATATATGTAAGATGGATAATGCTACACAACAAACCTGTCGAAGCAGGCAGTATTCCATCATTTACAGAAAATACAGGAGAATTCGGATATTCTTTTTCATTTTAAATTAAGTAACTCATGAAAAGAAAATTTTTACACGGAGTTTCGTTGATAATTGCATTTATTGCAATTACGATCAGCAACCTGATGTCGCAAAATCAGATAATGGTTAGCATTAATGTTTTGCCTCCATTTACTACCAATTTAAGTGATTATGCCGATAATCCGGGCAAAGTATCCGTTACCCTCACAAATATATCGGGACAGGTTCAGGAGTTTTATCTTCAGGCCAAACTTGCCGAAGATAGCAGGGGGATTTTGCTTATTGCCAATCAGAACAATGTATTGGGCAAAAAAATTACCATGAACATCAATGAATCCAGAATAGTGGATTATCAAACAGTAAAAGAATTTTTTGATAAGAATTCAATTAATTTACAAGGAATTACCGAACAGGATCTATTGAGAATGAATGGAGTTCCCGAAGGAATTTATACATTCTGTGTACAGGCATTTAGCTACAGCAATCCCGGAACACCCTTATCTCTCGAAACCAATTGTGTAACACTGTTTATCAATGCCATAGAACCACCTATTTTGCAACAGCCATTCGACGAAGCTGAAATAAGGAAAAGCCTGCCGCAAAATATAATGTTCACCTGGTCAATGCCTCCGGGAGCCGAACCGGGTTCTTTTTATAGATTAACCCTAATGGAAATGATGGATCCCAACAGGGATAAAAATGATATTTTCAACTCGGGTATTCTTCCTCCTTTTTTTGAAACGACCATCAATAACAACGTTTTTATATATGGACCTGCACAGCCTCAGCTGACTGAAGGCAGAAAATATGCCTGGGCTGTTACCATTACCAATCAGTTTGCCAATACCGGCTCTCCGGCAACTTCGGGTTTTCAGTTCAAAAATAATGGAAGAAGCGAAATAAGGACTTTTACCTGGGTAAATGATTCTACAACCGGAAATGGAGATTTAAGTGTTGATTTATCTTCCTTTAAAATAGCAGCTCCCGAAAAAGATAACGATAGCGTGTATGTTAGCGATACTTCCGATTTCTTTGTAAATGCTGTTTGGTTTTCTGATGAATCATCCACCACCTTGTTGAAATCCTATCAGATTAAAACTAAAGAAATTGTAAAATACAGATGGACTATAACACAAAAGAAATCAAAATTTAATCAGAATACATTATCAAAATTTTCATTTGCAGCTGAACAATTGCCTCCGAATTTGAACGGTACCGATTCTCTTTTGCCATTTATTGGCTTAAAAATGAATGCTGAGAAATGTGACTCACTTGGATTTATAAAAGGAAATACATATCAACTTAAGTTAACTGCTCTTGATAAAAATGGAAAAGAAGTGAACGAATGCGAAAGAACTTTCAGATATGCCAAAGCAGAAATAGCATTAAGTCAAAATATAAAGGTAAAAGGAAATCTTTCTTATGGTTTCGATGGATATTCGGACACTTATCCCATTTCAAATACAATTATTAAACTGCTAAAAATTGAAGATAATAAAATACCTGCTAAAGGATTTATATTCAGAGGAGAAAATTTACTTCCGAAAACCGAATATTATGGCGAAACAAAAGAAGACGGGAGTTTTACCATAGAGATTTCAAAAAGCGATAATCAGCCAAGACAAACAGAAAAATACAAACTGATAATTGAAAGCAAATACTATAAACAACCCGAATCAGTTGTTACTGTCGATTCCATTGGCTTGGTTCAGAATGTCGGACAAATTACTACTAAAGTTTTCAGCTATACTTTAAAATTAAGTGTAAATAAAGTTTATGCAACCGATTATCATGTAGATGTTTCTACAAATGAACAAGGAGTTTATCAAGGCTTCAATCTCAATCAGTCACTTGAAGTGGATACCACTTATATGGAAGCAATAAAAACAGGGATTCCGGTAAACATATACAGAAAACAAAAGCCAAATTATATTCCCAAATATGAAGGAGATATTGCCGCAAATGAAAATAATTCGGGCAAACAGTTTGCCAGCAGAAAAGGATTAATAAAAGTGGCTACTGCCAATACGCAGCTTGAGATGAAAAATGGCAAAGCTTTTGCTTATGTGGTTTTCAATAAATTGATTTGCAATAATCCCGGCAATATGGATGATAAATATTACATTATCGCCAGCGAAAATACGGAAACAACGGAAAATACACAGCGGGGGAAAACTGAATTCAGTTTGAAACCTTATAAGGATTCCACTTTTACAGCTGAAGAAATTTCTTTTTCATACTATCCGAAATCAGCAATTAACAGCGAAACAAACGATACGGTTAATTTTCATACAACCGGAATATATAATGTAAAATCTGTTTCGCCACCAACTTCAAAAATTGAGGGTCAATTGGTATATGTTTGGGGAAGTGATAATAAGGTGAAAAGACCGCTTGCAAATACCAAATTTGATATTGTAGTTGAATACCTGATAAATGGAAAGCCAATGCCCATTTACGCTAATTCTTATTTTAATGGGATGTCAAAAACATTTAAAGGAGCAAGTATTTCGGTAAAGGATAAAAATGGAGTCGAGAATCCTTTATCAACCGGTGATTCAAAAATGATAGTTGCGAGTGGAAAAACCGATAATGACGGCCGATTTAGTGTAAATGCCGTAAACATCAATGCAAAAGGAAATGTGGGAACAGGAACTTATGAAGTTACTTCCAGCTCATCGTCCGATGGACCTGTAACGGAAGCTCCGACTGATCTCTTTGGCTTAGATATTTATAAAGATGATTATAATGATATGCTCGATCAAAACGGTAATATTGACAACTTGCTCGGAAATAATGGATTACTTGATTTCAAACAGGGAATGGGTTCGAATATTGGCTTGATAAATAGCCTTGGATCGGGCGGAAGTGTTGGTAATGGCAATAAACCAGGCTCTTTCAATCAACAGAATTTTCAGGGACCCTATAGTTTCAATGAAAATGATTATATGGAAACACCTGCTGTTACGGCTTCAAATACAAATAAAACCGATACTACCATTGAAAATGCTTCGATAAGAAGAGTTTTCCGTATTGTTTTTACAGAAGAACTCAGCAGAAATTACTATTACAATCCTTCAGCCAATATTGAATGTCAGGCTTTTGAACAGAAAAATGCCGGAACTATCGATGTTTATGTAAAGGAAATGATTTTAAAGGTAAAGATAAAAAAGGTTCAGGTTGGAAATTCAACAACCAGCAAAGGTGGAATAAAAGTTATCGTATTCAGGGAACCGAATGCAAACAAAACCAGTTTGCCGGCAGGAGAAGGGGATGAAAAGTCAAGAATGAAGAAATTAATTTTTCCAAACTTTGAAATATCATCCCAACCACAGTTTACTACTGAATTTGAATGGGTAAAAGATACAACGACTCAGGCTGCTGATTGCAAACTGAATGAGGATTATGCATATATCGATCATTTGCTGATGCATTATACGGGATATAAGGTAGAAGCCTGTTCCAATCCTTCTCAGGACAATCAGTACTATAATCCTTCCATAGGGAATTATCAAAAGGCTTCAATTACAGAAGAGTCGAATACAACCTATGGGTATTATGATGATACCCGCATAGAGAATCTTCCGCTAAGAAATATTGAATTACTACTTAATCCATTGGCAAGCAGAATTGGAGCCAGGGTATTTAATCAAAGTAATGGTAAACCTATTGCTAATGCTATAGTTACATTAAGAAATGCATCAAATTTCTGGGATTTTACATCCAGAAAAACAGATGCTGACGGCTATGTACAGTTCTTTAATAAAGTGGCGAACGATAACGACAAGTTCTATTTAAAAGCTGAATATGCCGGTTTTTCAAATGATTCGTTGTTCAGTACCGGAGGTTTGTTAAAATTCGGACAGCAATTTATAAAAAATCCATTGCTGCTTTATCCCAATTCAACGGTAAAAGGGAAACTGGTAAATGAAAAAAATCAGCCGGTTGAAGCTTATATCATGCGACAGGACAGTAGCTACGAAAGTTCAAAATCCAATGGAGAATTTGAAATTAATGTACCAAGTGGATATCAGACATTGTATTTTATACCAAAGGATGTTGCTTATTTTAATGATTCCGTCCGTCTGTTTTTGGCAAAGGGTGTTAATCAATTAAAGGAAAATGTAAAGATATATAAACGTCAGCACAGGATTAAGTTTATTGTGATGGATTATGCAACTCAGGCTAAAATATCAGGCGCCAGATTATCTATAAACAGTTCAGCTAATGTTACTTCCAATCAACAGGGTGAAGCAAAATTTGAATTCGAAAATATTTCGTATCAGAACTTTACCGTTAAAGTACTGGGGCCTTCCAATACGGATTACATTCCACAGCTTATCAGTTTTAAGAACAATGAATCACAAACGGTTGAAACATATACCATCAAACTGAAAAAAGGAGGTTCGCTTGCCGGAAAAGTGAAAATGAATGGAGTTCCAGTTTCCGGAGCCCGAATTTACCTGGTTCAGCAGCAATCGAATCAGCAAATTTATCAATTCATTTATGGAAATAACAATCAGAACTATGCAACTGATTCAACAAACCTTACAAATGGTATTCTCCCGATTCTGGAAACCTATTCGGACCAGACCGGAAATTACAAATTGCGAGGAATTCCGGCATCTGCTTCTGCTATTGAGTTTAAGGCAACCCTGGATACTACTTTTACCGTAATCGGCGATAATAAAACTACAGCAATTCAGTCGGGGCAAACGGCACAAAAAGATTTTAACCTAAGCCGTTACGATTATATGAAGATAGCCTCTTTATATGGTTTCCCTATTAAAATTGAGAAAATGGATCTGACTTCCGACAGCAACGTTGTTAAAGTTACCGGAATTGTAGATTTAAGATATGCCGAATCCACGTTTGCTTTTCTTCAGGGTGCTGATATGGCAAGGGTGAGGGATGTAATCTTTACAGGAAATATGGTGAATGGCAAACGTATTGGAGTTGCCGATGGACAGGCAATTGCATTGGAAGGTGTTGAAAATATCAAATTAAGATATACCGAAAAATACAATGTCCTGCTCGAAGAAAAAACTCCTGATTTATTACCTGCAGTTCATGAAGAAATAAAGATAAGAAGAGACGAAAATAATAAAGGGTTTATTCAGGGAAAAGTCCATATTGTAGATAATTCATTTAATTTCCCTTCTTCTTATTTGAAATTCAATGATAATCAGGAATTTTATCTGTGTAATATCAGCAACAATAAAATCAACAATACGGTGAAAGCCATTTCATCCCAATGGAATGAAACAGAAGCTGCCGATAAAATGGCTTTAAACAAACCAACCGAAAGTGCTACACAATGGAAAAATGAAAACACTTATTCTTCAGTTCCTTCATTTGGACTTACCCCCAATACGATGCCTAAAGGAAAAAATACGCCTGCCGTAAATCAGCAGAATAACACCGGATTTTCGCAACTCCTCACAGGAAATACTGTTACAGGAAATACGTTTATGTTTGGTCCTTTTTCTGTTGTACCTGTCAAACAATTCAATCTGTGTAATTCATTACTTGATTCTATAAGAATGAAATTGCTTATGTTTGATGCGGTGGCTGATCCTTATAAATCTTATGTAAGCGATAATGGAAAAATATATTTTGCAGTAAAGGTAAAATGTGAAATTGCCAATGCAAAACCAAGTAAATTTTCCATTGATATTCCCGAAATGATATTGGACAATAATACAATAAGTTCAGGAACAATCAACAAACCATTAAAACTGGAACTTGAAAGGTGGATACTCGAAGTTAATAACTGGTCGTTGAATCCTTTAAAAGGGGGCTTTTATTCCAATAATTCATATTTGCGTACAGGTCAGATTGATATTCCGGTTGCTTTGTTCAATCTTCGAAACGATATGCTTGTTATTGATTCATTTCAGGTTTCTAATATCAGCTTAGGAAAAGGAGTAATTAACCTCTCGGGAATCGACAAAGACAATGTCAATATATTGTTCGACAGTAAAGTAGGTAGTGATATGAGCGGACACTGGCGGGTAAATATAAGTGGAAAAGGAAATAATCCGGCTGCCCGAATTCTGGGCATGACCGATTACCTGGATAAAGATGCCATTGATCTGGAATATGTTCAGCTATTGAGTAAT
>CAIZXK010000737.1 GCA_903936865.1 uncultured Bacteroidales bacterium
AAAAGCCTTATGAGTAGGAAAATTAAATACTAATAAAAATGAAAAAAATAAACGTATTACTAGTGGCTGCAATAGCTATTATTTTGTTTTCATGTGGAAATGGCAAGGGTACAAAAAATGAAAACAATCAGGATTCAACTGCTATTTCTAAAATTCAGGATTCAATTAATAATGAATCAAAAGTATCTGAAAATAATCTTGTAAGCATGAGTTTTTTAGAGTTAAATAATCAACTTAGGGATAACTTTAAAAATTTTGCAAATGAGTATGACGGTAAATTTTTAATATTATCTGATCTTCTAGTATATAAATGTAGTTGGGATAATCAAAAAGAAAAAGCGGATTTATCAGGATACCCTTATGATACTAAAGAAAAAAAATTGTATGCAGATACCAGATGGAAAGAAGTTATGAAGTTTAATGGCAAAATAATAGAAATAGAAAAAGATGAAAATAAATATTTTTGTCCGGGAATATATGATAATATATTTAAAGTTACATTAATCAATAAAAATCAATTAAAGAATTTAAAAATATATGATGGAATTAAGGACAATAACTTTGAAGATTTAATTAAAGTTAAAACGAAACTAGAAATATTAGATAGGTGTAATATTATGTTTCATGATGCGGAAATAATAAAGTAAAAACAAATTAAGTTTAGATTTAATAATTAACAAGAACAATGTGGGTAATGCCCACATTGTTTAAAAAAAATAAAGATTATGTGTATAATAAACGAATGTTGTTTAGGCTATAAAGATTATTTTGAATTAATTCTGGGAGCAATTCTATCAGTGGTTGTTACCTTATTAATAATTAAATATTTCAGACCAAGATTACATATTTGTACTCCTGAAATTACAGAAATAGATTGGTATGAGAAAGATGATGAAACTAAAAAAGATAAAAATAATCTAATCAATGAAAAGGAGAAAGGAAAAAATAATCTTATCCATCAGAAACAAGTTATTAAGGTACCTATTCAGAATTTACGTAAAAGAAAAGCAGCAATAAACCTAAGAACAGAAATCTGTGTCGTTCAAGGTAAATATACTTATCATTTTGATCTGGACAGACAAGATTTTATAATTTTACCTAAAAGATGGTCAAATAATGATAGCAGTGAAAGAACTTATATCGCTTATAAATTAACAGATTTTACAAGTAGAAGAACTGGAAAAAACTTTGAAGATATAATCGAACTGCTAAAAAATAACAACAGCTACATAAGAGTTAGAGTTCATGCAGGTCATGAATTTACAGGTTTTGGTAAAGCTTTTAATGCAAAATTTTGTCTTAAAAATGGGTCTAAATTCGAAAGAGTAAAAGAAAATGAACTATGTTAATTTTAAAATGATTTATTATGAAAAAATGGATATTTATTTTGTGCTTTTCACTTTTTACTATTTTTTCTTTTTCTCAATCAAAGCCTATCGTTTTTAATTCAACAATTAAATATGATTCTGTTAAAGATAAGGAAGGAAATAGCTATAAAACTGTTAGAATTGGTAATCAAATATGGATGGCGGAAAATCTTCGTTCTTTCTTTTATCGTAATGGTGATATAATTAAAGGGGAATATACAAGTATAATAGAAATGATGAAAAATAAATCATCAGATCAAAAAACTGAGGATTTGCCTTATAATCCAGATGAAGAAAGTGCTTTTCAGGGTGAAGAAGAGCAGTTACCTCCTTATTTACAACCAGAATATGTCAATACTTATGGTGTGCTTTATACATATGACGAAGTTATGTCAGAACAAGGTATTTGTCCGATAGGCTGGCATATTCCAAGTATGCCTGAATGGAATACATTAATTCAATATTTAGGAGGTCCTGATTTAGCTGCAGTTAAATTAAAAGAAACAGGAACATCTCATTGGATGAATATTTCAAATGCTACCAATAGTTCTGGGTTTACAGCTTTACCAAGTGGTTTCATAAATGAAGATGAGGTTATGCAAAACAGAAATACAGGAATAACCAGTGTTGGTTATAAAACTTCATGGTGGTCTTCCGAAATCAAACCCAGTTTAATAGAAAGTGAATCCAGTAATTATGCAATGGCTGTTCACATTAATAATTTTAATAATAAGTTATATACAAGAATCAGTACAAAATTTCCTGTTAGATGTATTAAAAATTAAAAAAAATGTTTTTACTATGCAAAAGCTTCAAATTCAGTATTGGATTTGAGGCTTTTTAATTTCTATTGTAGTTCTCAATTTGTATTAAATTAATAAATAGCAAAACCTATCAGTTTAAAAAGATAGTGAAGGAATAAATGAAAAATAAATTTCTTATAAATAATTAAGTCGGGGTGCGACTCCAAGTCGCACTCCGGCTTTACTATGTAAAATACTTTTGTATTATATGTGTCTGGGCGGTTTAAAAAACAAATAACTTAGTGTAAATTTGCAGCAAAAATCAGGAGTCAATTTAGTTCGTAATATTCATACATTAGTAAACTGAATTTCTAAACCAAACTCAACATATTTTGTTATTTAATAATATTATAATAAAATCAATAATTATATGCGAAATTTTGAAAGAGGAATTGAAAAGGTTATTTTCTTTAGTCGTTGGTTACAAATGCCTGTTTATTTAGGACTTATAATTGCTTCGATGCTATATACCTTAAAGTTTATGATTCAATTATGGAAGCTTTTGAATGATTTTTCTACATTATCAGAAAATGCAATAATGCTTGCAGTTTTGGGCTTAATAGATATTTCAATGGTAATTAATTTACTGGTAGTTGTATTTATTGGTGGTTACTGGACTTTTGTAAGTAAGATTGAATTTGAAAAACATGATGACAAACCAGATTGGTTAAATAAAATTAATGCCAGCACGCTTAAAATAAAACTTATTGTTTCTTTGGTAAGCATTTCAGGAGTACATCTTTTAAAAACATTTGTTGATATTCATAATATATCGCTTCAGGATGCTATTTTGCAGATATCAATTCATTTGGTATTCATTATTTCCGCATTATTATTGGCTTATACCGATAAGATTATGCATTCTCACGAAGTTACAGAAAAACATTAAATCTTAGGATTTTAAAATTTTCTTCTTTTTCCTAGAATCCGCAAGATTTTTTTATTAGTGTTTTATTATTTGTTGTTTGCAATATTATAAAGTAATTTTTATAATATTCATGGCTAATAGAATAAAATCTATGGATATAAGAAAATAAATAAATTTAGTTTCTCTGCAAGTAAGCTGATGATTTACCTATTTTTTTGTATTATTTTATTTTTTCCCTTTAATTATACAATCGATTCCGTAATTTTTCCATTTCATAGAAGCTTTCCCTTATTTAATTTTGCACTGTAAATTAACGGGACTTCTAAAAATTATTTTTTCTTCGTTAAGCATCATCCAATAATTCGCAGGGATTTTTTATTAGTGTATAATCATTAGTGCTTTGCAATGTTTTATCGTCATTTTATTTTTTATAAAATTCGTATAATTTGTGTAGTTCATGGTAACTAAAATATAAGCTGCGTATGTAAGGTCAATTTTAAAATCTTCTCTTATGAGTAAACAGAAGTTTTTAAAATATTGGTTGCTAATAAAATAAAATTTTAAGAATCACTAACATCTAATAATGTGATCAAAAATAATATATTAAATAAAGGATTGATTGGAATAATAATATTCCTTTCTACAAC